>JAGLRQ010000099.1 GCA_023136205.1 Candidatus Auribacterota bacterium | reverse complement strand
CTCTTAATCTTATATCCCAAGCCGCGAAAATATGAAGAAACATCAGACTTGGTAATGAATTTGTTTTCATGTACGTGGCCTTCTTGTTTATGTACGGCATCAACTGTATCCATTCCTCTTTTGTTAAAATCGGACAAAACAATTTTGCCGTTTGCGTACAATATTCTGTCTATTTCCGCGAACATTTTATTGGCACTGTCTATATGGTGAAATAAGTTTACAGCAACCACGTTGTTAAAATTACTGTTCTTAAAAGTTAGACGCTTTGCGTCCATCATGTAAAATTTAGCGCTGGAAAGAACGTTCGCGTAAGCAAGATTTAATGCTGCCGTTTTTAAAGTTTCTTTATCTTTGTCTATAGAAATAATTTTGTGCCCCGCTTTAGCCAAAGCAAGCGTTGTATATCCCGTACCGGTGCCTAGTTCCAAAATGCTGCCTTCTAAAGGTTTTGCTTTTTCTAATATAAATTTGCGGCTTTCAAAGAAATCAAGGCCCTTTTCTTTATAAAGGGAGAGGCGTTCTTCAAAATGCTTATGATTTTCTTCGATTTCTCCGGCAAATAGTTTAGGAATATACCGCATTTAAAATAGACTCCTTAAAATCACATCCCCGACTTCACATCCAACATCTTTGGCAATTACCGGACACTTTGCCATGAGGAGAAAAAAGGCCTGTCTTTTTGTTGTTGATAAGGCCTCGAAGTTCCCCTGTCCTTTACTTATGACCATATCCGCTTTTTTGTATATTCTTAAGAAATTTTTTGAACATAAAGAAAGAACTGTTCCCGGAGCATCTGAGCCCGAAGAAATAACCTTTGCTAATTTGTCAATCCCACATACACAGGCATCTTCAACTAACGCGTCGTTAATAACAGGCTTTTCTTTGACAGCATAGACAATTCTTTTATCTCCATCAATTCTTTTTATCTCCTCAATAAGAATGCGGTCAAAAACTGTTTCTCCGGCATTGTCAGCAAGGTAAAGAATAGTTTTTGCCCTCCTTAAAGTACTCTTAAATCTCGCGTAATCAAATATTGACTTCTTTTCTTCGTTAATAGCTTTATTTTCTTCGTTTAGAATTTTTGCCAGTTCCACGTCAACATTCAGGGAATTTTTTACGCCATAATCAATAATATTACCCGCAATAGCCAGCTTAACCGCCATCAATAATTTATCAGGGGAACGGCTTATTTTCTTTTTTAACTTACCATAAATATTCAGAGCAAGTTGATTGCTCTTTTCTTTTATCTTCAGATAAGGGTCATCTCTCCGGGTTACCCTTCTAGCCAGCCCATAAATAATTCTGCCCATTTCAGGAGGGGAAGAAGTTAAGGGAAATTCCGGCAGGATTTCGGCCAATTCATTTAATATCTTTTTTTGCATCCTCTCGCCGGCACCAGCCATTCTTGCCGCCTCAAGAGCTTGTTTAAAAAAGCAGGGGATGCAGTCTAAATATGTTTTCATGTCTTAAATTTTACCCCTCCTTTTCAATGTATCTTCGCTGCTAATTGGCTTAACCGTTTTCTTTTCAGCTTCATATACAGAAATACTATTTAAACCATTAAAATGGCTCTTTATAGTACGTAACTCTTCTTTCGATAAAGGCTTTAGTCTACAGGGCCTTAAAGGAGTATTGATTTGTACTTCATCAGGATTAATCTCTTTTGCCATCCGCGCGATTCCGGACGCGTGTTTTTTGTTTTGCTCAACAAACATTATCTGCAGCGCCAATTTTCCTTTATAAATGCTTCGAAAATTCTTTATTCCCTTCAAAACAGGATTAAATTTTATTGTTTTCAGGGGGCTGTTGATTATTTCAAAGGTTTCTTGAGAAACCGCGTCAAGTTTGGCTATGACAAAATCGGCTAACAATAAATTCTGCTGAACGTCTTTTTTATCTAAAAGGGAAGAATTGGTTAAAACTGCTACTTTTTCATTCCTTATTTTCTTTGTTGCTTTTATCATGGTTCCCAAATTTTTAGCCAATGTTGGTTCTGCGCTGCCTGAAAACGTGATATAATCTATTTCTATAGATGGCAACAATTTTAATTCGTCTACAATTTTCGATACAGGGACGAAGATTTTTCTTTTATCAGAAAACACTTTTGTTTTGCCCAATTGGCAATAAATACAGTCAAAACTGCAAATTTTTTCTTTGTATGAGACAGGATCTATGCCCAAAGAACTTCCCAATCTCCAGGAGGGGACAGGCCCGTAAATGTATTTAAGATTTTTTGTTGCCATTTTTGATTTTTACTAATGGATATCTTTTTCTACCCTATCCCACATTTCACTAATTTCTCTTTTGGCTTTTCCATCCGTATACTCAATTATTGTCTTGCCTTCTACCATTGCCTCCACCACAGCCTTATCGAAGCCTATCTTTCCGATAAGCTGAATGTTATTATCCTGACAGTACTGCTCTATGTTTTTTGTCATTTCCAAGTTCAAATCATATTTATTTATCACAAGTTTAGTTGGTACTCCAAAATGTTTAGCAACCTTTATAACTCTATCAGCATCATGCAGTCCTGATAAGGTTGGTTCGGTGACGACTAAAGCACAATTGACGCCGCCGAGAGAAGCGATTACCGGACACCCTATGCCGGGAGAACCGTCTATAATAATCCAATCAGATTTTTCATCTTCAGCAATTTTCTTAGCTCTTTGCCTTACTAAAGAAACCAGTTTTCCCGAATTTTCTTCGGCAATCCCAAGTTTCGCGTGCACCATAGATCCAAAACGTGTGTCCGATATAAACCATTCGCCCGAAACATTTTCTTCCATTGTTATTGCGTTAACAGGACAGGCGAAACTACAGAACGCGCATCCCTCACAGGAAACAGAATCTATAACAAAATCTTTGCTTATAGCATCAAAACGGCATACTTCAACACATTTTCCGCACTGAGTACAGAGTTCTTTATTAATAAACGCTGTCGCGCCGCTTTTAAAGGTATGTCGTTCTTTTATCTGCGGCTTTAATAATAGATGCAAATCTGCCGCGTCAACATCACAATCAGCCATCACCTTATTTTTTGCCAAAGCGGCAAATGCCCCTGTAATTACTGTTTTTCCTGTGCCTCCCTTGCCGCTTATTATAACGATTTGTTTCATTACCAATCCTTTTAAAATGTTACGATCATTTTTTATTTAAACGCATCCTGGGCGGCTAACACTATTGGATATACCGTTGGAGCGCTGGTTAAATAAGGATGAGTAGCCATTTGCAACGTTTCAAGTTCTGTAGAAAGTACTCTTTTTTGAATAGCAAGGCCTATTAAATTTATCATTTCACCACACGATATGCCTCCGTATACCTGTCCTCCTAATATGATCCCTGATTGTTTTGAAAAAATTAGTTTAACCTTAATTTTGTTTGTCCCCGGTAAAGTAGCAGGGTGTTTGTCTACTCCATTAGAAATACCTGTCGCAATCTCAAAATTTTCTTTTTTAGCGCTATTCTCTGTAAGCCCGGCCGAACCTAAAACCAACCCATCAATATAAGTTGAATAAATAGCTATTGTTCCTTTGTTTTCCCGCACTACTTTCAATTTATAAAGGTTTGCCCCGGCAATCCTTGCCTCGGCAGTCGCGGTTGAAGCAAGCATTACTGAAACATCTTTGCGGGTATAAAAATCTTTTTTCCCGGCGCAGTCTCCCACGGCGAAAATATCCGGATCAACTGTCCGCATATATTCATCTACCCATATTCCTTTCCCCCTGCCCAGATCCAACCCCGCGTCAGCGGCTAGTTTTGTGTCGGGAGCCGCCGCCGCGCCTAAAATTACGCTGTCGGCCGGTAGTTTTGTTCCATCCGAAAGCCGAATTTCTTCTATCTTTTCGTTACCTGTAAATTCTTCAATACGAGTGCCGGTTAAAACAGTTACCCCTTTAGATTTTAATTTTTCCTCCGCGGCCTTAGAAAACTCTGAATCGAAAGAATTTGCCAGTAAATCGGGAAGCATTTCTACTAAATGCACATTTAAGCCCTTGATTTTAGCAATTTCATCGGCAAATTCTACTCCTATAAACCCGCCTCCTAATATGACAATGTTTTTTGTCTTTCTAATTTGCTCTATAGCATTTTTAAGATAATCCATATCCTTAAATATTGGATAAATACCTTTTTTATCGATGCCGGGGATAGGGGGGATAACAGGCGAAGAACCCATTGCCAGTATTAATTTTTCATAACGGTATGTTTTTTTATTTTTAGTGTCTACTGTTTTATTGTCACGATTAATTTTTACCGCTTCGTCTACTATTACACTAATATTATTCTTTTCTAAAGCGGCATTACCCAACTTATTTTCATCGGGATTTTTCAGGCTCGCGAACATATAGGGGATGCCGCAGGGGATAACCCCGTTTTCTATACTTTTCATCACCAAAATTTTCTTATTCGCGTAATATTTTTTCGCGGTTACCGCGCTTATTATTCCAGCGGGGCCTCCGCCTATTACAAGGATATCTACTTTTTCTTCCATTAAACTCTCCATTATTTATCTTCTGTTATTTTGTTTTGCCATCTTACTAATATTATCCAGCAGCTCTTGAAAATCTTTTTTATATTCAGGGAATGCCTCAACAATAGATATCCCTTTTGAATAAGCGGAAGCTATCTCTCTTTTGAAGGGTATTCTCATAAGTACGGGTATGTTTTCCTGAGAACAGTAATCATCTGTTTTTTTATCTCCTAAATCCGATCTGTTGATAACGACACCAAAGGGAATATCAAGTTTCCTCAAGACTTCAACCGCGAGGATAAGGTCATTTAATCCAAAGGGGGTCGGTTCGGTAACAAGAAGGCAAAAATCGCTTCCTTCTATTGATGTAATTACAGGACAGGAAGTTCCCGGAGGCGCGTCAATAATATTTACTCGGGCGGGATTGACATGTTTTTTAACTGCCTTTATGAGCGGCGGCGACATTGCTTCGCCAATATTTAACTTTCCATGCACAAATAGCAAATTGTCCCTTTTGCCGATTTCAACAGAACCAATTTCTTTATTTATTTCTTTTATCGCGTGTTGAGGGCAGAAATAACCGCAGGAGCCGCACCCATGACAAAGCTCGGGGAATATTAACACTTTTTTATTTACAACTGCTATGGCATTATAAGCGCAAACCTCCTGGCACCTGCCACAGCCATCACATTTAGATTTATCAACTTCAGGCACAGGAATAGAAATAAGCTCTTTATTTTTGATTTTTGGTTTTATAAAAATATGGGCATTAGGTTCTTCCACATCGCAATCTGAAAGCTGCGTGTTTGAGTTTGACAGTGCAAGATTCACCGCGACCGTGGTTTTACCTGTGCCACCTTTTCCGCTGGCGACAGCAATAATCATATTCTATCCTCTAACCATTTTTGTTCCACATTTAGGGCAATCAATAGAATAGCAGGGAACGCTTACCTGATGAGATACTTTTTCTCCACACTTAGGGCAGATGCAATCTCCGCCGGGGCCCGCGCCCGGGCGATTTCCCCCCATCCTGCCGCGTCCGCCGCTTCCTCCCATACCTCTGCCTGTTCCCGGCCCTCCACCAAAAGGGCCTGTCCCATTTCCACCTGGCATTGTACACCTCCTTATTTTAAAATTGTTAATTGTTTCATTTAAGCGCTCGTTTATACAAGCGGCGTGTTCCATTGCTAACATCTTTTTTAGATTATTTTTGCGGAGGCATGCCGAATTTTGAGTCTACGCTTGGCCCCTGCGTGGCCTTAAAATCACCGTTTTTATATTTCTCGACTGCTTCCTTAACACTGCCGGATATTCCGGTAACTACGGTTATATTTGCTGCTTGTAGTGTCTGGAAAGCATTTGGCCCCATATTTCCCGTTAAAACAGCTTTTACCTGTTTCCCTGCTATTAATTGCCCGGACTGAATTCCCGCTCCGCCCATTGAGTCAATATTCGGATTCTGTACAGCCTCAAATGCTAAAGTATCGATATCCGCAATGATAAAATACTGACACCTGCCAAAACGAGGATCAACCTTAGAATCCAGATTATTTCCTTCAGAAGTAACACAAACCTTCATAGCCCCTCCTTTTATAATTAATGTTCGTGGTTCTCTTCATTTGGGTGGTCACATACAGTTTTGTCTATCCCATAACCTTTGCCCGCGCCGGGATTGCATGAGCTTTTACCGCCTTCCAAAGTTCCTTTTTGAAGTTTTTCTATTGCTTCTTCAATTTTGCCGCTTATCCCTACAATCGCCTGTATGCCGAGTTCTTCAAAAAAACCTGCTGCCCGCATTCCCATCCCGCCGCAAATTATACATTCAACGCCTTTTTGGTGTAAAAATTGCGGTATGAGTCCAGGTTGATGCCCGGGATTGTCTAAAACCTCTTTTTTCGCAACTTTGCCATTTTCAATATCTATGATAGTAAAAGATGGACATCTGCCAAAATGAGCAGATACAAAACCACCATCTGTGGATATAGCCGCCCTCATAAAAAATCTCCTTTTCTAAGATTGTGTACTCAGGGAGCAGGTAAGTGAGCTCTTTCTTACTTGCTCCAACCTCTAACTTTTCTGAGTACTTATTATTTGGCCTCTTTTGCCGCAGATTCCAATTCACTTATACGCTGGTTTATGGAGTTAATCTCATTCTGCATAGCCTTGGCCTCTCTTTTAAGCATCTCTGCTTCCTGTTGCGGTGTGAATTCTGGAGCGCCGGGATTTGCATAATCAAGGCCATCTCCATATGGGTATCCCCACGCGGGTCCATAGCCAACCCAGGCCTGTCTTCCTCGTCCGCCTCGGCCCCAACCATAGCCTCTGCCGCGGCCATAACCAAATCCCCGGCCTCTGCCGGAAATCGGATTAGCATAACCTGGCGCGGAATAACCGGCGCAGTAACCTGCTGCCCGGCCTGTCATGGGACCCATTCCCCTTGGGCCGGTTCCATCTCCTCTTGGCATCTTGCTCACCTCCTCCTAATTTTTATTAATGAAAATTATTTTCATTAATATTGAAAAAATTATTTAGTATTTTTGCATTGGCCGCACAGCCCGTAAAATTGTATAACATGATTTGTTATCTCAAAGCTGTATTTCTTAGATAAACCTTTTTCTGTTTTTTTAAGTAATCCTATTTCATCATCTACAAAATCTGTATAGTCAATGACCCGTTTGCAATTGGTACATACTAAATGGTGGTGATGATGGCTTTTCTTTGATCCTTCAACGAGTTCATACCTTGCCCGGCCGTCACCAAAATCAAACTTAAAAACAAGGCCCATATTAACCAGGATTTCAAGTGTTCTGTATACGGTTGTTAATCCTATGGCAGGGTAGGTTGTATGAACCTTTTGATAAATATCCTCAGCGCTTAAATGCTGATCGGCTTTGATAAGCGCATTGAGAATAGCTTCTCTACCGAGAGTAATTTTATATCCACAGCCTCTAAATCTACCATGCCACCACGGCGGCCCTAATCCGTTTCCACGAGGCATACCAATAACTCCTTATTGAAAATGGTTTCCATTTACAAATATACACAAGATATTATTTTTTGTCAAACCCTTTTTAAGATATATTTAGCTTGAGTAATTGCCGGCTTGTTATATAATTTCCTTACTCGCTTTAGCGAAAAGCGGTGGATATAAAAAAACATTGCCGAAGCCGGCAACAAAACGATGGAGGAAATAAAGTGAAAGTTGGGAAAAGTTTACTAACGATTTCTGTTCTTGTAATTATCGCGGTTTTTATTTTAACGCCTGCTTTTGCGGATAAGCCCGGAAAGAGATCCAAAGCAATAAGCGGCGGCAGCGAATTTATTAAGTCAGTTGTAACCTATCCTGTGAAGCTTGCCGGTGAAACTGTTAAGGCTGCCGGAAAAACTGTGAAATGTGCGGCAGAAACAGTTGGAGGTACAGTTGAGGCGACCGGAGAAACATTGACCGGTAACATAAAAAAGGCCCCTGAAATTATTACCACCCCGATTAAGGGAACCGCGGAAACTGCAAAAGAAGCTGTTGTCGGCATCGTAGAAGCTCCGGCTAAAGCTGCTGGTTGTTCTTCGGATGAATAATTTTTAATTTTAATAGAGACACCTATTATTCTGTCCGGTAAAACCGGACATAAAAAAGGAGGAGACTTTTAGTCTCCTCCTTTTTCAAGCTGACTTCCCGGGTTGGCCGATTTTGATAACTGGTTAATGTATAAGAAAAAGCGGTATTTGCCGCTATTTCTTATTCCGGGTGTCAAAAAAGAGATTTAATAGAATCTATGGTTTTTGAGGTAGTACTTTCCTCTTGGGAAGTATCTTCCTGCGAAGATTTAGTTTCTTTTTTAAGTAAACCGTCAAGCGCTTTCAATCCATCTTTTTTCAGGCCCTCAGTAATATTCCCGATGTAAGGTTTTATAAGGTTGATCAAAATATCCTGAAACCCTTTGAACTGTGGTTGGTCAACCGTACCTGTTATTTGAAATTTCATTTTCGCGGGATCAAGTTTATTAAGCGCATCGCAAATAACCGGCAGAGGTACGAACGCCACAACCTGAGTGCTATTTTTAGGTAGAATCGTATGGCCTTTCAGCGTTAATGAATTAGCGGAATCGAGCTCTCCGTCTACGATATTAGTACGCGAATTAATTGATATAATTCCTTTTTCAAAATCTACAGGCAGAGAATCCGCGTAAATAAATTTAAGTGTCGGAAGATCAACATCTTTTGCGGAAAGATCACAGATTGTTGTCTGTCTGTTTTGTTTGAAACTTTGCGCGTAATCTAAATCGAAATTGCCGGAAAGTTTGCCGTCTTTACTTACAATACCCTGTAGGCCGAGCTTGTCAAAACGGGCCCCTGCAGCGGAGGTCAATCTAAGGTTTTTAATGTAGATAGCAACTTTGTCTATATCAACCGTTTCCCCGACATCAGTTTCCAGCTTCAGACGCGAGTTTTTAATTATGAAATTTTGAATCTGAAATATGTATCTATCGCTTGGTGTCACAAACCTGACCCTTCGACCGCGGGGGAGTTCGTCTATCGCTCGCTCTACCCGCTTGACTTCTTTTTTCTCGGCAGTTTCTTTGGAAGACTTTTGTTTTACCATGTTATAAATACGGCTGAACCAATCTTTCTTACCCTTAAGTTGGCCTAACGCACTGGTTTTGGCAGTCTCCGCTTTCTCGGCGTCCTCTTTTGACCGGGCGATTTTCTGTACATTAAAACTTCCATCAGGTTCGCCTTTTACATCTATTTCGGCACCCGATACAACAAGTCGGGATATAACGAGACGCTTGGATAAAAGCCCAAGCAGGCTTAATCTGAAAGACGCGCTTTGAACGAGCGCTATACGTTCTTTTTCGTTATCAGGATCAAACACTTTCAAGCCCTTTAGGGAACATGATAGAGTCAAAGGCCAAACAGTTACCTTATCTATCGAAATTTTTGTACCGCTATGTTTATTAATAGCCTCTATCACAACCGGCCCAAGAAGGGGAGAAATAAGGAAAGCGGAAATGATCTGTACCGCGACAAAAAGAGCTATGAGTATTACAATTCCTTTAATGTTGAACATTTTCATTATGCGCTGCCTTTTAGGCGGTCTGTCAAGGTTATGAGTTTTCCGATAATAGGTATCTTCAAAAGCCATTTTACGAATTTCGAGTTCTTTATTTTGTCAAAATATTTTTTTCTGAGAATCACGATAGCTTTTTTAGAAAACAGGTATACAGGAAAACAGAGTATAGCCGAGAGGACAAGGCCTCCGGTAACAAGTGTATTATTCAGGTCTAATAACCCAATCACAGGAAAGTGTGTCAGGATACTCCAAACAGGAGCAAGAAAATCAGCCTTAATGAGCAGAAGGCCCCCGAGTGCGTCTGTAATCGAATATATGCCAAGTAAATATAAAATTTTAATTAAAGGAAGTACCAGCATTGCGGCGAGCCTGTTTATCTTGAAGACAAACAAGCATATTAAAAGGACGATAGCCATAGGGCCGTTTAAAGGAATAAAAGCCATAAACATACCCAGGCATACCCCCGCGGCTATTTCACTCGGGGATACGTTAGAAGTAAAAAGCCGCACTATTTTAACCGGTAGATTAATGAACGGTATCATAACAACAGTATAGCTCTTTTTTTTTAATAAAAGCAAATATTTTGTTAATTAAGTAAAATTAAGTAATTTAAAAAGGGCCACCTATTTTGCTGACCGGTAAAACCGGACATAAAAAAGCAGGAGACTAAAAGTCTCCTGCTTTTTTAAACCGGCTCCCTGTGTTGAAAGAACTTCGTAAGTGGTTAATAACCGAGGAAGCGGAAGTTTTAAGCAAGGATTGTGCTAAGTTGGTTGAAGTATTAAGGAAAATCGGTGTCTGTCCATCGCTAGGCCTTACTTGTTTTTTAGGTTATATTTTCGTTACTTTTGTGGCTTGTGGGCCTTTAGGACCGTCTTCAACTTCGAATTC
>JAGLRQ010000098.1 GCA_023136205.1 Candidatus Auribacterota bacterium | reverse complement strand
TTGCATTTCCTTGGGATCTACTATCCCGTCTTTGTTTTTATCAGCTTTCTTTTCCCATTTGGTGTTAACTTTGGATTTACCTTTTTTAATTGCTTGCTGCCGTCTTTGCATTTCCTTGAGATCCACTATCCCGTCTTTGTTTTTATCAGCTTTTTTCTCCCATTTGGTGTCAACCTTGGCTTTTCCAGGAGTTGCTTTCCGACGCCTTAGAGGCGGCTTGGCCTCTACTGGAAACACCTGAGACATAATCAATAAAAAAAGTAAACTGGATATGCATCCTTTAAATAACTTCATAAAATACCTCTTTTGGTGCCATTTGACGCTACGTTATACTACAATTTTCTATTTTTGCTACCTTTTTAGATAACAAATAACAACAAGATAAATGAGATGCTTAAAGCTTGTTCTTTAACGCCTCTGAATAGATATCGAGCCTCTCTTTAAGGGCTCTTATAGCGCTGGTTATGTTACTTATATCGCCTTTAAGCTTTTTCGCCTCGTCCCCTAATGTTTGGGTTACGGGAATTTTTTGGAGCGCCGCGGTTAATTTACTGATTACATCTTTTTTGGATGCAATTGCTTCTTGATATTTAGCAACAGTGGCTTTAAGCTGGTCAACCGACATTGCCTGGGCTTCTGTTTTTACTTCAGTTATGGGCTTGTCTTCGCTTACTCCGCCTCCGCATCCGGTTAATACAAGGCCTATTAATACAACCGGCAAAAGTATCTTCGCAATCTTTTGCATAACTACCTCCTTTTAACTTAATCATAATTATACTCCCAAAACGAAATTGCTCAAGATAAAACTTTAGGCAGGAATGAAAAGAGCTTCGGCAGTTATGCGAAAGGATATTCCGACCGCTAAAATCCTCTCATTGGTCGGATTTTTTAACGCGGCCTCAACATCAATTTTACTTTGTAAAACTGGCTCCCTTGGGTTGCCTGTCCCCAGCGCTTTGATTTGAGAGTATAACGAGCAAATCGGCAGGGGGGTCGATGCTGATAACAGGAGAATTAAATATTGTATCCTCGGGATTCCTCAAGATGATTTAGAATTTTATAAAATTGACGCATCTACAAGCGGCTCTGAAAAAATATCGGGATCGCCTGTAAATTGTCCAAGAGAACCCAAAGCAATCAGAGCGAATGCAACTTCACCCGGAATGACTCCGGGATGGTTGGCGATAAATAAACCTGCTGCTCCCGCAACATGAGGGGCACTCATACTTGTGCCGCTTTTTGTCGCATAACCCCCCTTTTTTGAACACGAATATATCTCTACTCCCGGTGCGGCTATATCCACATCTTCTCCAAAATTACTAAATGACGCAAATGTATCATCAGCCCCATAAACAGTATTCGGGCCGTTACTCCCTGGTAGACCATCCGAATCTGCAATGGCGGATACCGTGATCACGGAATCATAAGCCGCAGGTACATATTTTGAAGAGTCGTCATTCGCGTTTCCTGCTGATACAACATATGTGATCCCGGCAGCTACGGAATTCTCAATGGCTGTGCGAAGCGACGAGGCGGTATCTGACCCACTTCCCCCGAGGCTCATATTTGCTACTTCAATTTCATTAGCATAAGCCGTTACAAAATCAATTCCAGCTATGACGCTCGACCAGGACCCTTGTCCTCTTCGATCTAATACTTTTACCGCCCATAAGCGTGCGCCTGGAGCAACACCGACAACACCGAACTCATTGTCCTTCGCGGCAGTAATGCCGGCAACATGAGAACCGTGTCCGTTATCATCGTCACCACCGTTCTTGCTTTTTACAAAGGCAACATTGTTAACAACATTTAAGTCAGGATGATCGAGGTCTATTCCAGTATCGATTATGGCGATATCCACATCGATGGGTCTAATTGTAGAATTTAATTCAGCATCAATGCGATCAATCCCCGTAGGTAATACTTGGGGAGGGGGTGGATTATCTTCCTTAGGAGGTTTACCCTTGCCCGGTGGTTTGGGCATGGCATATATCACCCGATCAGCGTCAATCCTTTTGACACGAGGATCACTTTTTAATTTTTCTAACCTGGCATCGGGAATTACCGCTGAGAATCCCTTCAAAGCATGTCGATAAACATGTCCTATTTTCAAACCATGGCTCTTAGCCATTTCATTCGCAACATCAGGGAGGGATGATTGACCAACATCATCGCTTAAGACAACAATATAATGCTCTGGGATAACGCCTTTCGATATATCAATAGAGCCCAGTGCATTTGAATTAAATAAAACAACAACAATAGTTAAAATGGAAAGAGAAAGTCGTTTCATAATTCACCTCAGTTGTAATTATTTTTTGGTGGAATGTTACATTTAGCTTTTACGTGGCACCTCTATAGCTGTTCTCATATACAGGTAATTATAACCTATATTTTTCATTTGACAAGCTAATAAAAAAAATTCAATAAATCTATCAAATCTCTTAACTGTAGTGACCCAGAAAAGGCGTTTGTTATATTTAAGCTAAGAGGTTTTAGCCGTAATTTACGAAAAGAAATTTCTAAAAATCCCCGGTATTATTTTTATGACGTGGGCATAAGAAATGCCTTAATAAACAATTTCAATCCGTTATCTATTCGCGACGATATAGGTATACCGTGGGAAAATTACACTATTGTTGAAAGAATAAAGAAACAAGAATATCTCCGCATGCAAACAAATAATTATTTAGAATTTCTTTCTTAACAATAAATGTGTTTATTAAAAGAAAAAGGAGAATTCCAGTCCTCTCGAACCAGCTTTCTCCTTCTCCAGCGTTTAATTTGGCTCCCCCAACAGGACGATTTTCGCAACTTTCTGGAGGAGTTTAGGGAGTATTGCTTATCCGATGATGCGCAGTACCTAGTAACTAATTCCGGTTATTTCTTTTGCATTACAAAGAACTCATAGCCGTAATATTTTGAATACTTCTTATAGGAGTCTACTTCATTCTGAAAAAACTCAAAAATACCCAACGCTACTTGATTATTCTGATATTTCTTAATGAGGCGAGGCAATTCTTTTTCCATTGGTAAATAATAATTATCAAGCCAGGACGATTCGGGTAGAGTGAAGTTTGATAATAGATGAAATCCTTCATTCCGAATTAAATCAATTCTCCCTTTGACATCTTTAATGTCAGGATATTCGCTTTCTAAATATTGAACAACAGGAGTAGGTGGATTTGGGGTAATATATACAAGTTCAGTAACGGCTAAATAACCATTATCTTTTAATAACTGCCGGCATTGCCTTAATCCATTCTGAAATCCCATAAAATACAGTGCTCCTTCTGACCAAACAATATCAAAAGAGCCTGGGGCAAAATCCATCTCAAGCATTGATATTTTTTTGGGAATAATATTTTCATCAAACCCTTCTTTAGCTGCTTTTTTCATCAATATATCAAGAAAACCCTGGTAGTTATCCAATGCGATAATTTTGCCATTTGAAATCTTTGCTAATTCAATTGCTTGCATACCTGTGCCACAACCAATATCTAAAATATATGGCTCTTTTGGCGGTTTCGGTATGGTGTTAAAGGCGCGTCTTGTAGATTTATTATCACCTGGACCACATCGTGGCAACCTTTCACACAATTCATATAAATATTTCATTCCTTCCATATTGGTTATCCTTTATTTTTTACCATTATACTAAAACAAAAAGCCCTCTGCATCAAAAAGTTTGATGAGAGGGCTTACCCGTATTTGGCTCCCCGGGTTGCCTGTCCCCAGCGCTTTGATTTGAGAGTATAACGAGCAAATCAGCAGGGGGGTCAATGTTGATAACAGGGGAATTAAATATTGTGTCACCGGAATTCTAAAAGAATCCCAAAACCGTTAGCTCTTATAGATCTCTTTCATCATAAAGACGGACGAGAGAATCTTCCCAACCAAAACAATATTGTTTTCCGCAAAGCGGTTCAAACGAATCGATGCAAGCCGGATCAATGCCAGTGAATTTTTCAAGCAAAGCCACCATTTCACCTGCCAACCCTCCGACAATGCCGTTAGAATCATCCACGCCGCCAACACTTAACTTCTTCTCCAGTTGCAAATTTAATCTTGTTAAGGTCATAGGTTGGGGTCATACAATTGAAACTTCTTTCATTTCTTTATTTATTCTCTTTAACGCAGTATCAAGATCAAAGTTTTCTCGCTCCCTAACAGTTAAAACATCAAACAA
>JAGLRQ010000097.1 GCA_023136205.1 Candidatus Auribacterota bacterium | reverse complement strand
GATAAGCCCTTTTTCCCTGGCTTTTAATATTGTTTTAACGGCAACTCTTGACTCTGGGGGATAAGGAATCTTGCCTTTTTTATCTTTAACAAGCTCTATTCCAATCATAAATCCTTTTTGTCTTATATCTCCAACATGCGCCAGCCCATAGAATTTTTTCAATGAATCTTCCAAAAAAGCAACTTTAGATTCCATTTTTTCTATAATATTTTCTCTCTTTATTAGTCGGATAGTTTCACGAGCGGCAATTGAAGCAAGTTGATTACCTGTATAAGTATGGCCATGAAAGAAAGTTTTATTTTCCTCAGGCCTCCCAAGGAAACCATTATATATTGTTTTATTCACCGCTGTAACAGCAAAAGGGAGGTATCCTCCTGTAATGCCTTTCGCGAGAACCATAATATCCGGAACAACATTTTCATGCTGACAGGCAAAAAGTTTTCCGGTTCTTCCAAAACCGGTAGCTACTTCATCAGCAATCATGGGAATATCACATTTTTTTGTAATATCTCTTATGCCTGAGAGAAAACCCTCAGGCATCATAATCATACCGGCAGCTCCCTGGACCAGGGGCTCAACAATTAAACCGGCAATATTTTTACAATTTCGCGAAATAATATCCCGAGCCCGCCGAAGGCAATACATCCCACATGTATCCTGCCTTTTATGATGCGGACACCTGTAACAATAAGGATAATGTACTGTTATTGTATCAAACAAAAGCTCTGAATATATATTGTGAAAAAGCTCAATTCCTCCTACGCTTACCGACCCTATAGTATCCCCGTGATAACCGCCGCTGAATTTAACAAAAATTTTCCTTTGAGGTTCTGGAACTTTTTTCTGCCGGTGAAATTGATAACATATCTTCAAAGCCGCCTCACAGGCAGTCGAACCATCGTCTGAAAAAAAGTATTTTGAAAGTTCTTCAGGAAGTATAGTTGTAAGTTCCTCGGCAAGCTCAATTACCGGAACACTGGATTGTCCAAGCATGGTTGAGTGGGAAATTTTATCAATCTGAGATTTTATCGCGTCATCTATTTCTTTCTTTCTATGTCCAAAGACATTAACCCACAAAGAAGAAATCCCATCTATGTATTTCTTCCCATTTACATCTGTAAGATAAATCCCATTGCCTGATTCAATAATAAGTTCTTCAGACCGCGCCCACTGTGACATTTGAGTAAAGGGGTGCCAGATATGTTTTTTGTCAACTTCAGCAAGTTTTTCATAATTCATAATAATTTCTCCAGGCTTATACTGGAAACGACTTCCCCGAAATCTCCCGGAAGCTCCTTTCCCGTGTTGAGGCCGTGAATATGAGGAATAACCCCCAACACCTTTACTCCGCTTAGAAGAGGAATTATTCTCATATTATCCCGATGTATATCTGTTAATATTTCAGGAACATTGTTAAAAATAATTCCTTTTATTCCCATGCCTCTCTTTTTCGCGCACTCTACCGTAAGCAGTGTGTGATTTATGGTGCCAAGTTCAATATTCGAGACAATAATAATTTCAATTGCCATATCTTTTATTAAATCCGCGTAGAGATAATTTTCTGTTATGGGAACCAAAAGCCCTCCCGCCCCTTCCACAATTACCGGAGAAAATTTATTTTTGAGATTATTATAACTATCTATAATTTTCTCTCTATCTATTACTACCCCCTCCTCTCTGCCCGCGAGATGGGGAGAAGCCCCCAGTTTAAATAAAAATGGAGCTGTTTCTTTAAGCTCTGCCCTATTCTTCATTCCCGCGGCTGTATAACAAAAAGAAATGTCTTTTGAACATTCTCCATCCGTGTCTGTTTCAATTGGTTTCATTATAACGGGGTTATGCCCCCTTTTTCTCGCGAGCGCGAGAATAACAGAAGAAACTACTGTTTTGCCTACTCCAGTCCCTGTGGCGGTTATAAAAATTGGCGAAACATTCATTTTTTACCTATGTAATAAAAAACCGAATATGTTGCCTGAATTTCCTTTTTATCATTACAAAATTCAGCCGCGTAAATCTTCTTTAAGTCAAACGCTACTCTTTTCGAAATATAGCCAATATCTTCATTTGAATTAGAAAAACCCATTTTTTTTATTTTCTCACGCAAATCATCAAAAGACGAAAAGGTAACAACATGTTTTTCAAAAAAAGAATCTTTTTCTTTAAAGCCCGCGGCCCTTAAAAATTCGCGGACTTTTCCCACACCAAAAAGTTTTTGTCCGGGTTTCATCGCGGGTCTTTTGTTTATAACACAGGCCTTCTCAAAAGCTTGAAAAAGTTCGCAAAACGTATCTTCAACAAACATTGAAAACAGAAATTCTCCTCCATCCTCAATCATTGAATGATAGTGCTTAAAAGACGAATAAATATCATTAAACCACTGAAATGTTGAAGAGGATACAACAAGGTCAAACTTTCTTCCATCCTCAAAAGACAGCCGCTCGCCATCCTTTCTTATAAACTCAATATTATCATGAAAAAGACATCTTTCTTTTGTACTCTCAATCATATTATTAGAAATATCTACCGCTGTAAGATTTTCAGGATTCCATCCCGAACAAATCATAGAGGTAAGATATCCGGTTCCACACCCGATTTCTAAAATATTCTTTTTGTGTCCGTTCAGGCTTGCCATTGCTAAAAGTTTATCAGCTATAAACCTGTGCAATCCGGCTCCCTTGTCGTACTGAGAAACACTCCGGTCAAAATGCTTTTGTACAAATGCCTTATTAATCATTAAAAACCTCTTCACTCATATAATATTTAAACTTTTACCCGCGGATATTATGATTTCTGATATAATCCGCGTATCTTTCCTGGACAAAGCGGAAGTTAAAGACAAACGGATTCTCGAAGTTCCCGGCGGAACGGTAGGAGGCCGTATAGCAACAGCAAAAACTCCTTCCCTCCTGAGATATTCGGCAAAATGTGTCGTCTTTTGTTCGTGGCCCACAACAAGCGGTATAATTTGGGACGAACTGTTTGACAGATTAAAGCCCGCGCTCAGAAGTTTTCCCCTTAAAGTCCCCGCGTTTTTTAATAGATTTATCCTTTCTTCTTTTCTGTTTTGCATTATTTCAATACAGCGGATAATTCCATAAACCAGAGCCGGGGGCAATGCTGTCGTATAAATAAAAGGCCGGGCCTTATTTATAAGGAATTTCTTTTTCTCCCTTGTAAGCCCAACATATGCCCCGAAAATCCCGGCGGCTTTGCTAAACGTTCCCATATTAAAATCTATTCTTTCAGCCAAATTCATTTCTTCCGAAAGCCCTCCTCCATTCGCTCCAAAAACACCTGTCGCGTGCGCTTCATCTACTAATAAAAAAGTATCGTACTTCTCTGAAAGGCCGCAAATTTCATCAAGAGGAGCTCTATCTCCATCCATGCTAAAAATAGAGTCTGTTATAATCATCGCTTTTTTAAATTTTCCACGGTATTGTTCAAGTTTCACTTCCAGGTCTTCACAATCGCAATGACGGTATCTAACCAATTTCGCGCCCGATAACTTTACTCCGTCAATTATGCTCGCGTGATTTAACCGGTCACATAATGCCAGGCTATTTGAATCAAGAACCGCGGAAATTATTCCAAGATTCGCGTTGTATCCTGAGTTAAACAAAACGCCTCTTTCAGTTTTCTTCATTCCGGCTATTTTCTCTTCCACCGCGGCATGAACACCATGAGTGCCGCAAATAAGCCGGGATCCGCCGGAACCAACACCATACTCAGAAGCACCCTCACGGACAGCATTAATTAATTCCGTATCATTCGACAGATTAAGATAATCATTAGACGCGAGATTGAAATATTGCCTTCCGTCAACCGTAATACTCTTACCGCGTAAATTTTCAACCTCTCTGGTAAATCTTAGAAGAAATTTCGCGTTCAAAGCTGATAGCTCATCATTGATTATTTTTTCGCGGTTCTTTCTCATTTAAGACCAGTCCGCCTTAAGATTTAAATCCTCGAGCATTTGAAAATCCAAATCTATACCTCTGCCGCTTGTTGTAAGATAATTTCCAGTCATTAACCCTGAAGCCCCCGCGAAAAAAATCATCCCCTGCAAATCTTTCAGATTTACTTCTCTTCCGCCGCATACTTTGATATGTGATTCAGGATTAATATACCGGAACATAGCTATCGTCTTGAGGGCTTCCATTGGAGAAATTAATTTTTTGTTCTCAAAACATGTTCCTCTTATCGGGTCTAAAAAATTTAGAGGTATTGACTTTATTTCAAGTTTGCGGATACAAAACGCCAGATTTACGCGGTCGCCCATATCCTCCCCGAGCCCAAATAGTGCTCCGCAGCACACTTTCAGCCCTATGTTATTCGCGTTTTTAACAGTATCAACCTTATCCTGATAAGTGTGCGTAGAACAGATTTTAGGAAAAAACCTTTTGGATGTCTCAAGGTTATGATGGTAAGAATCAACACCGGCTTCTTTCAAAAGAAACAGTGAGTCCTTATCAAGCATCCCGAGAGACACGCAGATTTTTATCCCGTATTTATTTTTTGCCTCCCTTACCGCGTCACAAATATCAGAGACAATGCTCTTGGAAATCTTTCCTCCACTGGTAACAATACCTGCTTTTCTAACTCCACAATTGACAATCTTTTCTATCACATCAAATATCTTGTTTCTTCCTATATAAGGGAAGGGGCTTATTTTTGTGTCATACATGGAAGATTGCGCGCAATAACTACAATCTTCAGCGCACAACCCGCTTTTAGCATTTATAACCGAGCATACATCAACTTTGTCTCCAAGGAAGTGCCGCCGAATCATATCGGCTCCCGAAAAAAGCAGCATTATATTATCTTCGGCTGTTTCTAAAAGCATCCCAATTTCTTCTAAAGTTACCTTTTTGCCTTTAACAACCCCTTCTGCCAGCTCTAAACAAAAATATTTTTCCATATACCCCCATCGTTTCATCGCACCCTATTGTCAACTACTATTATATATATAGTTAACAATTAAAACATATTTTAACTCTTAGATCAAAATTTTTAAATCTGGATTTCTGGAACAAAAACTTCCTGTTTGAATTTTCTTATACGGGCCCTAACCTAAAACAGCTTTTTCACAAATCCGGCAATTTGAATTAGCATCGCCAGCAAGCACAATATACCAAAACCCACTTTAACCTTTTCAGGACTATACTTTTTAGAACGATGGGCGAAAAACGATGCTGCCGGAATCGAACCGAAAAGTATAGCCGCAACATAGTACGGATGAAACTGTCCGGCCTGAAAATAGAAAAAAGTTGAAGCTGCCGAAATAAAAAATATCTGTCCCAGCGAAGCCGCGGCAGATTGAACCGGCGTAAACCCAACAAAATACATCAGAAAAGGAACCATAATAAATCCTCCTCCGAGCCCAAGCATCGCCGGGCAAAAACCCGCAAGCAGGCCCACTGCTGCATAATATATAACACCGGCATGCTTTTTCTTCCCTGAAGCCGCGTTAATTCCGGGAAGCGTTCTTTTTGCCTGTGTTATTGAAAAAACACCCATTGATAAAAAAAGAACAACTAAAATACTTGTCAAAACAACATCTGACTGAGAAATGCCGATGTTGTTAAAAGCTATCTTTTCATCCTGTGCAAGAAACTTTGTTAAATATACACCAAAATAAGAACTGACAAGAGCCGGAAGAGTCAGATAAAAAACCGCTTTGTATTTAATGTTTTTATTAAAGACATGTGTTATTGCCCCTGAAAATGATGTCCCTACCATCTGGAAAGCGCTGGTACTCACAACAACTTCAGGAGGAAGTCCCATAACCGCGTAAAGCATGGGGACAACTATAAAACCGCCGCCAACTCCAAAAGTTCCTGAAAAAAACCCCGCAATTATTCCGATTAAAAAAAGTAATAAATATTCCATAATTTTATTTGCTTCTCTTTTGGATCTTCAGCAACCTTTTTATTTAACCGGATCATATCCTCCGGAACAAAAAGGGTTACATCTCAAGATTCTCCAGCAGCCAAGGAGAAAACCTTTTATAACTCCCTTTTTTTGAACCGCCTCAATCATATATTCAGAACATGAGGGATAAAATCTGCATCTTCGGGGAAGGAAAAAAAATATTTTTTGATAAAGCCGGATTAAACTTATTAAACAAAACCCGGGTATCGAACCAACCTGCCTGCCGAACAGGCAGGTAAACTTAAATGTCCTTACGATAACTTTCATCTGATCTAATATTTCATATACATATATTTCATAAAACCGGAATAATAATATCTTTCAACCCTTCCGAACATCTAAACGATATATTATTGTTATCTTCCAGTATTATAATACATTCGGTATCTTTTAGCGCCTTTACTATTTCAAGGCCCTTATTTGCGCCGGATATTGCTATCATCGTTGCAAGCCCGTCGGCTGTTGCTGTATCAAAAGAAACTACTGTTACACTTACAATGTTGTTTTCAACCGGGTATCCGGTACCGGGATCTATAATATGACTGTACTTTTCCCCATCTTTGATAAAAAAATTTTCATAATTACCGGAGGTCACAACAGCTTTATCTTTTATTGTCAATGTCCCGATTATTTCGTTTTTTTCTCTCGGATGCCTTATCCCGACAACCCATCCATGCCTGCCCTTATTACTCCCCATAGAGTAAATATCCCCCCCGGCATTTACCAACGCGTTTTTGATGCCGCTTCTTTTAAGGTTACGGGCGGCAAGGTCAACAGCATATCCTTTCGCGATTGAACCAAGATCTATTTTCGTGTAGATGTTCTTAAATTTCACTCTGTTATTTTCTTCATCTATAGAAACTTTCCTAAATCCAACTCCCAGCATCGCAGTTTCTATTTCTTTTTTTTCGGGAATATCTCTTTGGCCGTTACCGCTAAATCCCCACAATTCAAGTATCCTGCCCACGCTAATATCATAAACACCATTGCTCATTTCGCTCAATCTCAGAGCCTTATTGAGGACTTCAATTGTTTTGGGATTAACACTAACCCATTTCCGGCCGGCTTCCGCGTTTACCCTGGAAATATCAGATTTGACATCAAAACTGCTCATAATCCTGGAAACATTTTTAATCTCATCCATTGCTTTCTCAATAGCATATTGAACTGTTTTTGCCTCCATTTCCGGTTCAAACACCTGTATCTCGACAAAGGTACCCATAGCCATTTCCTGTTTTATATAAAGCCCGTCTGAAAAAAATCTTTTACATCCGCAGGAAAGAAGACAACAAATGGTTATATAGAAAAGCAGTTTTTTCATATTTCACTAAAGTTTTAATTTTTCTGAAGGGGATGGAGGCTTAGTTAAATCAATCTTTGTGAAAGCCACGACTTTCTTTAACCCAAGCCTTTTTATTGAATCCATCAGCTCTATTATAAGCCCGTAGGTAACATCTTTGTCCGCTCTGAGTATTACCGTCGGATCTTTATAATTTTTAACCAGGCTTCCAAGCTTTTTCTCAAATTGATTCTTCTTTATTTCCTCACCATTTAAATGTATCTTTTCATCTCTTGTCACCGTTATCATTATTTCCTTTTTTTCAACAACCTCTGAACTTCCGGCAGCAGGCAGCTCAATCGTAATACCCGGATGTTCAAGAAAAGTCGACGTTACCGCGAAGAAAATTAACAATAAAAACATTACATCAATTAATGACGTAATGTTAACAAGAATTTTCCTCTTTTTTCTTTTGCCGAATTCCATAAATATAGTTTTTTACTTTAGTGGTACAGATAGTGAATCAGTTCCGCGGAATATTGTTCCATTTTCAGGGTTAGCGAATCCACTTTCCGGTCAAAATACCCATAAGCTACTATAGTGGGAATGGCAATTATAAGGCCCACAACAGTAGTTATCAGAGCTTTTGATATACCGGTAGAAAGCGCCGCGGCCTGTCCTACTCCCATCTGTGAAATAACGGCAAAAATTTCTACCATCCCTATTACGGTCCCCAATAAGCCTAGAAGAGGAGAAATAACACCTATTATTTCAAGAAAAGCCAAGTGTTTCTCGAGAAATTTCATTTCAGAACGCCCTGCAAGCTTTATTGCTTCCACATTATCATTTTTGGACAGGCCCCTGTTTAACAAACCCGTTCTTAAAATATTGGCGAGAGGGGCTGGATTCTTTTCACACCTCTCGATAGCATCTTCAGGATGTTTTGCAATATCAATATCGGTAAATATGCTTATAACACGCGAAGATATTACGCTACGTTTTCTCAAAGTCCATAACTTTTCAATTATTACCCCAAGCGAAACTACCGAACACATGACAAGAAAAACCATGGTGGTCCCGCCTTTTACCAGAATTTCAAAAAAATTTGTCATCATGTTTTCTCCGAATTTTGTATCCTGCTTTCTATTTCTCCGGTCTTCCCTCGCAATTACCAGTTTACAATTAAGCATCATCTATAGCTGAACTCAAAAGCTATCCATAATCCATCTGATTTTAAAGCTCCGGCAACATCAGAACTCATTTCGGAAAAAGGAGCTGCTTTCTCAACGGCCAAAAGCCCATACCTGGCATCAAGGTCATGTCCCCCGGTATGCCTTGCAAGAGTCATATCAGAAAGTGTCCCGTTCGGCATTATTTTAAATACTACAAGTGTATTGCCATAAATAAAAGGCATTTTATCTTTATAGAGATAATAATACCAGAGATTTAATATCTTGTTTTTCACCGTTTTAACATACGGCCCTATAATGTCAGATTTAACGTTATATTCAATTTCATCAAATATTTCGGCATTTGAACCGGTATCGGATAATGCTTCATCTATCCTCTCTTCCAGCCTTCTGGAAAAGCGCGGTATAGATATGCTTGATGTTACCAAGGATACATCCCTGGTTTTTTTTCTAACCTTTTCTTTCTCCTCAGGTTTTTTTTGCTCCTCAACATGTTCGGGAATTTCTTTCCGCACAGGAAAATCTGCCAATCCTTTAACCTCTGCTATCTGTACCCGTCTTTTAGTATTAAATATAAGTTCCCTTTTTTGTTCAACAGGCTTCGCTAACGGAACTGCTTCCGCCTTCGCAATAACATTTGTAATATCCCTCGTTTTACCCATGAAATCAGCTTTCCCTTTACTGAAAGGTGTGGAGGTTATTTCCCCTGCCGACTTTTTGAGATCCGAAGCTTTAGAAGATTTATCGGAGATTGCCGCGGGTTTTTCGGGAGGTTCTTCGGAAATCTTATCAGGCGTATCGAGAAAAGGGACTTTTTCAACCGGCCTTTCTTCAACCAGATTAAATACCACTACCTTCTCCTTAAGTTTAGCGGACGGCACAAAAGTTCCGGAGCCCAGAGATGCCTCAAGAGCAATAAAAAAGGGGATATTCAAGAGCAGCGAAATTAAAATAGCAACGGCAAATACTTTATGCATCCTGTCGGCTTCATAAAAATACGGCCAGTCATTTATTATCATCTTTTTCATGCAGAACCTTCAACGGGTCATCAATAAATTTTTTATAACATAAACGGCAAAGGTCATAGTAATTTTCAACGTAAACTTCTTCAACAGCCCCGCTGGACGAAATCTTCCTTAATTTTTCCACAAGCTTACTTATTGCCTCTTTTACATCCTCGGTATTTTCCGCGCCATCGAGCGTGCCGTTAAATGAGGCCATACCCTGAACTATTACAGAAAAATGCCGTGATCCTCCCTCTACTTCTTTGAGGCAGCCATCACAAACAAATTTGTTTTCCCCTATTCTCATAACCTTATGAACTACTGCCTGCCGCTTTTAAAGCTTTTTCAACCGCATCCTCCGGAGAGTCCACCCTTATTATCTCCGCTTTTTTATCATTTATACTACACTTCCATGTCCCCAGTCCAACGACAGCCTTTCCCATGTTCAAAGCCAGTGCTATTTCTGAAAGAGTACCATACCAGCCTCCAATGGCAATAAGAACATCTGAAGAACGAACAACCAACGCGTTTCTCATCACTCCCATGCCGGTTGGCACCGCAATTTTTAAATACTCATTGGCAGAATCTGTACTTTCACCGGGAAGAATTCCTATTGTAATTCCCCCCCCTTCAAAAGCTCCCCTCGAAACTTCTTCCATAACACCGCCCAAACCTCCGCAAACAAGAATGTGTCCCTGCTCAGAAATCAACCTTCCGACTTCTCTTGCAAGCCGGCCTTCTTCAGCATTACAGTCTGAACTGCCTATAACACCTATTTTCATAACAATATTCACTCCTTTTTTCACCCAAATCGGGCCTAACGCAAAATCCGGGTTAAAAAACTCCTTTACATCAGATTGAATTATAGCATAAATTACTTCTAATCATAGGCTGGTATAGATTTTTTATCTATTTCTTATTAGAAATTATTTAAACTCATCTGTTTTTAGGAAAAAGGAGACTGAAATGAAACACATTTTGACCATTTTTCTTATAACCTTTCAATTAATCGCGCCGGAGGCTCTGTGTGCCTCAAACTTGGATAAGTTAAAAGCCAGTATGAATAAACCAACAAAAAAAATCTCTGATAAAGGCGACATTTACATAAAATCTATCGCAAAACAAACAAATTTTACAAACCTCGTGTGGGAATCCGAAACCGGAATGGCTCCAAGGGATATTCGGGCTATGAAAGTGGATTTTAAAGTAAATGTTAAAGACTGGGTCGACTGTTCTTCTTCCAAAGCCGTATTCATTGACAATATCGGCAGAATTTCAGCTGTCAGAAAGATGTCTTTTTATCCGGGCAAATCAATACACCATGTTGAAGGGTTAAAATGCAAGGGCAAACATAGCTTTACCTCGTATTTCTTTTACAATGACAAAGTCCGCTTTAAAAAGGTTATCTTTTTTTTAGGAAATCCTTCAACTTATGATATTGGAACATATCCCAAAGGATTTAAACCTGATGAAGAAATGATACAAAGCGCGCGCGAAGCTGCTGGTTTTTGAAAGTGACCTTCCCTTCCAAAAAAAAATTGCATTTCATCGGCATAGCCGGAAGCGGAATGTATCCCCTCGCGTGTTTCCTTAAAAAAGCCGGTAATTTTATCTCGGGCTCTGACAGGAGTTTTGACAACGGCAAATGCGAACAAATAAAAAATCTCCTTATCGGCCATGGTATAAAAATCTTCGCGCAGGATGGACAATTTACCACGGCAAAATGTGATTCCGCGATCTATTCCGGAGCAATTGAGGAAACTATACCGGACTATAAAACGGCAAAAAAAAACAATATTCCTCTCATAAAACGCTCGGAAATGCTGTCATCACTTATTTCATCCGTTCCGGGCGCGGCAATCTCAGGAACAAGCGGAAAATCCACTACGGCCGGCATGCTGTTTCATATTATGAAAGAATCGGGAAAAGATGTTTCTTTTATTTCAGGAGCAAAATTAATAGGAGGCGCTTCTTTTAATTTCGGGGAATATCCGTTTTTAATTATTGAAGCTGATGAAAGTGACGGTTCTCTCATAAATTACTATCCTGAAACGGGAGTTATTCTCAACCTTTCAAAAGACCACATGGAAATATCAAAGCTCCTGGAACAGTTTAAATCGTTTATTTCCAATTCTAAAAAAAATGTTGTCCTTCCGCGTGATTTAAATATTGCCCGCGAACAGAATAATATAAATCGGGTAATATATAATAACCCGGCCCATTTCTCTATCCTTGAAAGGAGAAGGGATTATTGCATCATCAAATATAAGAAAGAGCGCTTTACACTAAATCTTCCGGGAAAACACAATATATTAAATTGTCTCGCGGCATTAGCTGCTGCCGAACTACATGGAATTAACCCGAGACAAGGCGCGCGGGCAATGTCCTGTTTCCCAGGCATTGAGCGCAGGCTCGAAAAAATCTTTTCTGCT
This sequence comes from Candidatus Auribacterota bacterium, assembly GCA_023136205.1. GTDB lineage: Bacteria > Auribacterota > UBA6266 > UBA6266 > UBA6266 > JAGLRQ01. The sequence goes on along the minus strand of JAGLRQ010000097.1, from coordinate 1,943 downwards.
GAAAAAATTGATGTCTTTGACGACTTCGCCCACAATCCGGATAAAATATCATCTTCATTAGACAGTATTATTCCATATTATGATCAAGTTATCATTATCTACCAGCCGCACGGATACAGGCCAACCAAACTACTTTTCAAAGAAATTGTTCAATCATTCACACGCCGCTTAAGACAGCAGGATACTCTATATCTGCTTCCGATATACTACGCGGGAGGTACTGCTGAAAAACACATATCCTCAGAAGATATCGCACGGGAAGTTCTAAAACACAATATAAAATCTGAAATTACCTCGAGGGAAACCTTGCTCAAAAGTATCAATTTCAGCAACGGCAAATCGGCCGTAATTTTAATGGGGGCAAGAGACCCTTCCCTCCCTGAATTCGCGAGACAAATAGCAAAACGATGCGAAATCCTCAGCCAATAAAAGTCCGTCTTCCCTGGATTTTTACACTACCCTTTTCGATAAGCCCTATCGCATATGGAAACAGCCTGTGTTCCTCGGCTTGAATCCTGGCGTGAAGAGATTCAGGCGTATCATTTTGTTCAACAGGAATAACCGCCTGAGCTATGATCGGCCCCGTATCCATTCCTCCATCTACAAAATGAACTGTGCAACCGGCAAATTTCACACCGTATTCAAGAGCTTGTTTCCAGGATTCGAGCCCCGGAAACGCGGGAAGAAGGGCAGGATGAATATTTATAACTCTGCCCCTGTAGGCTTCAAGAAAACGTTTCTTTATCATCCTCATAAACCCGGCTAGAACAACCAAATCTACCGCGCTTTCTTTAAGGCAGTTTATATATTTTTCTTCGGCCTCTCCATCAAGTTTAGTCCTGAACGGTGAAGCATCAATATACACGGCTTTAATTCTTTTTTCCTCCGCCCGTTTAAGAATATAAGCGTTTTCCACATCACTAATCACAACAGAAATTTCAACGTTCTTCAGTTTTTTCTTTTCAACGGCATCAAGAATTGCCTGAAAATTCGAACCTTTCCCTGAACCTAAAACACCTATTTTCATGGAATTTTTTCCTGCTCATTTGGAATAATTATTTTTTGCCCTATATACAGCTTGTGCGGATCATCCATACCGTTTACTTCCATTATAGAGGAAATAGCAACACCATATATTCTGGCAATCTCCGAAACCGTTTCTCCGCTTTTTACAATATGATAATCTCCTGCTGCCATCACCAATTCACTCTTAATACTTCTAATCTGTTTTCTAATTTCTTCATTTTCTTTTGTTACTGTTTCTATAATCAACGATATCTTCTTCTCTGTTTTCCGCTCGAGGCCTTCGCAAAGCGCAGTAAGTTCGGACAATTCTTTTTTTATCTCAACAATTTCATCTAAAAGTTTCTTTACAGACTTATCAAAACTTTCGGAAGTTTTTTCGCCTTCTTCAGAAATTCTATCGAACCTCTCGCTAATAACATCAATATTTTCCCGAAGGTTTGACAGAACTATTTTTATGTTTCCTATCTCCTCTCCAAGCCGCGCCTGTACTTCTTCCGCCGTCAGCCTCTTTTTATATGCTTCGGCAAAACCAGTATAAAGAAACAGAAACAATACCAGTAAATACAAACTTTTTTTAAATGTTTTCATAGGCAAGTTTATACTACCTCCAGCCCCCGATTGCCAACTTGCTAAAACTTACTCCGCTATAAGGAAATGCCCCCTCCGATTGAGCCGCCATGCCCCCTCGTTATGATCCAGAGCCGCGGGACTTTCCTCTCCATATGAAATTGTATGGATTCTGTCAGATTCAATCCCAAGAGCAACAAGATACCTTCTGACGCCTAAAGCTCTTTGTTCTCCAAGCGCAAGATTATATTCATTTGAACCCCTTTCATCACAGTGGCCTTCAATAAGAACAACCGCGAATGGATGCCTTCTCATCCACGATACCACATTTTCAAGAATAGAGCTTTGTT
>JAGLRQ010000096.1 GCA_023136205.1 Candidatus Auribacterota bacterium | reverse complement strand
TGAACAATCCGGAACTGTCTTCCTGGCTGTCACGGAACCTTCAATATCCATTGTATCAGTTTCAAACCCCAGCTTGAGCGCAGCGGTATAGCTCTTCTCCACAGACATTAAAAACCTTGAAAGCTTTGTCGCCTTTCCAAGCATTATTACAAGAACTCCGCTGGCTGCAGGATCAAGAGTCCCGGTATGGCCAACCCGCCGTATCGCAAGTTTTCTCCTGACAGCATCAACTACGTCGTGGGAAGTGGGGCCGGATGGTTTATCTAGGATAATAACACCTTCCCAAAAGCCGTATCTCGTATCTCGCATCTCGTATCTCGTTTTAAAGCCGTATTTAGTAATAAAAAAGGCACCAGTTACCACGTCACCACGTCACCAGACAGAAAAGTGCTTCTTTACACCCTATTCCTTACTTTTCTTCATTTTTAAATTCAATCTTGATAATTTTCAAAATCATTTCTTCAATTTCTTCGGGAGTTCCTGAAACAACGGCACCCGCGGCGGCCGGATGTCCTCCCCCGCCGAATTTATGAGCGACTTTATTTACGTCCACCCGGGATATTTTTGAACGGAGGCTGATTTTTATATTAGCGTCATCCAGTTCTTCGAAAAAAACCGCAACCTCCACACCTTTAACCGACCGCGCGTAATTAACAAACCCTTCGGTGTCATTCGGCTGACTCCCTACTAAATCTTTCATTTTTTTCGTAACCCAGAGCCAGCTGATTCGTCCGTCCGAGCTAAAGCTCATAGTCTCAAGAGTTAACCCTAACAGCTTAACCTGTGACAAGTTTCTCGCCTCGTAAACTTCCCGCGTAACTTTCTCGGCTCTTACACCATTCTCGATTAAATCCGCGACAACCCTGTGAGCTTCGGCAGTAGTATTCCTGTACTGAAAAGAGCCGGTATCCGTGACAATGCCCGTATACAGGCAAACAGCCATCTCCGCATCTATCTCAATATCAAGCCTCTTGATTATATGATATACCAGCTCGGCCGTCGCGGAAGCGGAAGTTTCCGAAATATTTACTATCCCGTATCGCGCGTTACAGATGTGATGGTCAATATTAATTATGCTCTTAAATCCTTTAACAGATTCTTCAAATTTGCCCAGCCTGTCCAGTTCGGGAATATCAAGACAGACGAGCGTGTCAAATGATTCAGGGAGGCTGTCAACAATCTTAATCGATTCGGAACCGGGCAAGAACCTGTAATTATCAGGAATGGGGGCCTGCATGTAAGCTGCCGCTTCTTTTCCCATCTTTTTTAAAGCCCTCACAAAGGCAAGCTGGGAACCAATCGCGTCTCCATCCGGATTAATATGGATTGCAACCGCGAATTTTTTGCCGGCTTTTAAAACTTTGATAATATCATCAGTTATTTTCATCTTTAGATTCCTTTGCTTTCAGCTCTTTAAGCACCTCTTCTACATGAAAAGCATGGTCAAGGGATGTATCATACTTAAATTTAACATGGGGTGTACTCCTTATATGCAATTCCTTACCAATAAAATGCTGTATAAAACCGGAGGCACGGGTAAGAGCTGTTAAACTTTCTTTCTTTTGTTTTTCAGTTCCGAGGATATTCACAAATATTAACGCTTCTTTCAAGTCCCTGCTAACCTTAACACGGGCTATGGTTACAAAACCTATCCCCGGATCTTTAAGATGGCGAACTATTACTTCGCTAACTATTTCTTTTATCTGCCGAGCTACACGCAAAACCCTGTTTGACATCTTTAAAACTCCGTTACATTAAATTTAAGGAAATTCCAATCTTAATCAGGAGAAGTCTTATTTTTATTTCAGGAGGAGTAAATTTTATATTGAAAATCTATATTAAACAAAATCAAATAATCTGTTTTTACAGCTTTCTGCTCACTTTTTCAATGGCATACGATTCTATTATATCACCTTCTTTTATATCATTTAAACCTTCAAGCAAAATTCCGCATTCAAACCCGCTTTTCACTTCCTTTACTTCATCTTTAAATCTTTTAAGAGAATTTATTTTCCCGTCAAAGACAGCCTCTTCATTCCTGAGAACCCTTATCTTGGAATTTCTATTAATATAACCGTCGGTAACATAACAACCGGCAATATTTCCGAGTTTTGAAATCTTAAAGACCTGTCGGATTTCAACATGCCCGGTAATGGTTTCTTTTTCCTCCGGTTCCAGAAGCCCCTCAAGGCTCAGCCTTACATCGTTAATAATATTATAAATAACATTGTATGTCCGGATTTCAACACCTTCCCTTTTCGC
>JAGLRQ010000095.1 GCA_023136205.1 Candidatus Auribacterota bacterium | reverse complement strand
GCGGAAGCCAGCATAATGTCAGATTCGTTAATATCACCTATGCCGCTATGGATAATATTAAGATTCACCTCTTTTGAATCTATGGATTCAAGGGATTTAACCAGAGCTTCCATTGAACCCTGGACATCGCTTTTCAAAACAATTTTAAGTTCGCGCGCGCTTCCCATCCGGATATGATCATACAAATTCTCAAGGGTTATTTTCTGACGCGTATCCAGTTGTTCAAATTTATGCCGGTTGGCCCGGGCCTGAGAAATAGTTCTTGCCTTCTTTTCGTCAGCAACCACACGAAAATCAGAACCGGCTTCAGGAACCCCCGAAAGCCCAAGAATCTCCACCGGAACAGAAGGCGCCGCTTCTTTCAGCATCTTCCCGTGTTCATCTACAAGCGCTTTTACCTTTCCGTAATATAATCCGCTAATTACATAGTCTCCACGCTTCAATGTCCCTTTTTCCACCAGAACAACAGCTATGGGGCCCTTACCACTTGTCAATTTTGCTTCAATCACGGTACCCTGCGCGGGCCTGTTTGGATTCGCCTTAAGATCAAGCACTTCAGCCTGTAGAGGTATCATTTCAAGCAGATGTTCTACTCCTTCTCCGGTTATTCCCGAAACCGGGCAGCATATCAATTCTCCTCCCCAGTCTTCGGGCATAAGCTCCAGCTCACTAAGCTGTCTTTTCACTGTGTCTATATTTACATCAGGCTTGTCAACCTTTGTAATGGCAACCATAATCGTAACACCGGCCGCCTTTGAATGATTTATAGCTTCAACTGTTTGAGGCATAATACCATCATCCGCGGCAATTATCAGGACCACTATATCCGTAATATTGGCCCCCCTTGCCCTCATCGCGGTAAAAGCCGCATGGCCGGGAGTATCAAGAAACGTGATCGAAGTACCCTTCATATGAACCCTGTACGCGCCTATATGCTGGGTTATCCCTCCGTGTTCTCCGGCAACTACTTTTGTTTTCCTTATATAATCGAGCAGGGTTGTCTTGCCATGGTCAACATGCCCTAAAAAGGCAACAACAGGCGGTCGAGGTTTTAAATCCTCAGGCTTGTCTTCTATTTCCTCCAGCAAATCTTCTTCAATTATGCTGCTCTTCTCGGGAATCGGCTGGATTTCAGGTTCCTTTTTGCGCTCTTTTTTCAAAAGATCAAAACCGTATTCATGAAGTACAATTTCGGTGGTTTCTGTATCCAGCCTCTGGTTAAGCGAAGCAAAAATTCCCAAAGCCATAAGTTTTGCTATGAGTTCATTAGGCTTGATATTCATCTGGCCGGATAAATCTTTAACGGAAATCGGTGTTTCGATATCTAAAACTTTTTTTGAAGTCTCTTCTGAAACAGGTTTTTCTACAGGTATTTCCTTTGCAGCTTTCTCAACCTTCTTTTCTTCTTTTACTTTATCTGAAACAGGTTTTTTTACAGGTGCTTCCTTTGTAACTTTGGCTAAAATATTTTTAACGACAGCTATGGCATCACTGCTGACAGAAGACATGTGCCCTTTAACAACAACACCATTGACCTTTAATATCTCTATAACTTTTTTACTTGTTACTGATAATTCTTTTGCTAATTCGTGAACTCTCAAGTCTTATCCTCTTTTATTTTTTTTACAGCTTCTACTATTGCCGCGGCACTCTCACCGTCAATACCAGGTATCTTCATTAAATCTTCAACGGTGGCAAGGGCAAGCCCGTCAACATCAGTGTACCCGGCTTCAACCAGACACTGGGCGATCTTTTCATCGATATCTTCAATCTTGGCCAGTTGGTGCCAGGCATGCTCAATTTTACCGAGTACATTTATTTCAGATGCTTTTTTGATGTCAATCCTGCATCCCACAAGCTTCGCCGCCAGCCGGGCATTCTGCCCTTTCTTCCCTATAGACAGGGACAGCTGGTCGTCATCCACCCCAACCGTTACCATCTTGCCGTTTTCAGAAACGTCTACAGTCCTTAATTTCGCGGGATTGAGAGCCTCGGATACATAGGCTGCAATATCTTCACACCACCTTACAATATCTATCTTCTCGTTTCCCAGTTCAGCTACAATATTTTTTACGCGTGAACCCCTTAACCCCACACAGGCACCAACACAGTCAATTTTTTCATCCGAAGAAGAAACAGCTATCTTGGTTCTATATCCGGGTTCCCGGGCTATCCCTTTCACCTCCACGCTGCCTTCGATAATTTCAGGGACTTCCAGTTCAAATAATTTTATAACAAAATTGGGATGCGCCCGCGAAAGTAAAATCTCGGGGCCTTTTGGGCCAAGCTTGACATCATATATATAAGCCCTTATCCTGTTTCCGGGACTATAAGATTCCCCCGGACACTGCTCTTTGTAAGGCAAAATAGCTTCCGCGTTTGACAGGTCAACTATAATGTTCCCCTTTTCAAACCTGCGGACGGCTCCGAGAACAATATCTCCAACTCTGTCTTTATACTCATTGAAGACATTTTCCCTCTCAGCTTCCTTCAGCTTCTGAATAATAACCTGTTTAGCAGTCTGCGCCGCTATCCTGCCAAAACCCTTTTGGTTGATTTCTATTCTTATTTCCTCTCCAACTTTGGTTTTTGGATCAATCTTTTTGGCATCACGCAGTAAAACTTCCTTGTCAGGATCTTCAACCTTTTTTACAACTTCAAGCATGGCATAAGCCTTGATTTCCCCTGTTTTCCGGTCAATTTTTATCTCAACAGATTTTTCAGAAAGCATACTTTTCCTGGCCGCGGACAGCAAAGAACTTTCAACGGCAGAGATTAACGTTTCTCTGTCAATCCCCTTTTCTCTCTCCAGATAGTCCAGGATAGATAACAACTCACCGCTCATACAATTTATCTCCTGTTTTAACCCCAATAAAAAAAGCGGGCGCTTATTCCCACCTTCTTTAAACATTGCAAATTTCTACGTCCGTGGGAGTATATTTTACCTGATGCTGAATGTCAAGAAAAAACCAGCAACTTTAGAATAATGGATAGATTTTGGACTGAATATAATTTATAACATTATCCCGGGGAGTAAAATCCCTGCTCCCCGACCTTCTTTCCTGTATTTCAACCTTGTTCTCTTTAAGATTTTTCTCGCTAACCACAACTTTATAAGGAACCCCAATAAGATCCGCATCCTTAAACTTAAATCCTGCTCTCTGATCCCTGTCATCATAAAGAACTTCAATGCTTTTTTCCTTAAGTTCTTTGTACAGTTCCTCACAAATAGCAACGGTTTGCGTGTCCTTCATGTTAACACCAATTAAAATAACCTGATACGGCGCTATTTCCATGGGCCATATAATTCCGTTTTCGTCATTGTTCTGTTCGATAGCCGCCGCTATTGTCCTTGTTATTCCTATCCCGTAACAGCCCATGATAAAAGGTTTTGCTTTCCCGTCTTCCCCCGTATAATTTGCATCCATGGACTTGCTGTACTTAGCACCCAGTTTAAATATCTGGCCTACTTCAATTCCCCTGAATTCTTCAAGCGGCTTTGAACATTTTACGCACAGGTCACCGGCTTTAGCCATTGCAATATCGTAATATTTTTCGACATCAAAATCTTTGCCGGGCACTACATTGACATAATGCTTATCTTTCTTATTGGCGCCCGTCACACCGCAACCCATATTTTTAATAGTTAAATCTACGATAACTTTTACTTTTTGTTTAAGCCCGACAGGCCCGGCAAACCCTACTTCACAACCTGATATATCCGTTGTCGTCTTATCATCGGCCAGCTCAACAAGTTCATCTTTTAAAACCTTTTTAAGCTTACTAATGTTGATTTCCCTGTCACCTCTCACGAGAACAACCACCGGTTCTTTTGACGTTTTGTAAACAAGGGTTTTTATAAGGTTAAAGGGATTCACATTCAAAAAGGCAGACACATCTTCAACACTCTTTTTCCCGGGAGTATCTTTTTCACAAAGCTCACCCGATAAATTTTCTTCCACGGATAGTATCTTGCTTTTAGCCGTATCATCCGTTGCCGCATAACCGCAGGTGTCATCAGGACAACTTAAAACCAGAGACTCACCCGAAGAAGCAAGGACCATAAACTCATGAGTTTCATCGCCTCCGATAGCCCCACAATCCGCTAAAACCGCCCTGAACTTAAGCCCACAGCGCTTAAATATATCCGAATAAACTTCAAACATAAGTTTATAGTATTTATTAAGACACTCTTTAGTCGGATGAAAACTGTAGGCATCTTTCATCGTAAATTCTCTTCCCCTCATAACGCCGAACCGGGGACGGATTTCGTCCCGAAACTTCGTTTGAATCTGATAAAGACAAACGGGAAGCTGTTTATATGACCTTAATTCTCTTCTTGCAATATCAGTTATAACTTCTTCATGAGTAGGGCCTAACGCAAAATGTTTTTCATTGCGGTCTTCAAGGCGCATAAGCTCCTTGCCATAAACATCCCACCTGCCGCTTTCTATCCAGAGTTCTGAAGGAGACAATACCGGCATCAGAAGCTCCTGAGCGCCCGCTTTGTCCATTTCTTCTCTTACTATTGTTTCAACTTTATCTATTACCCTAAGGCAAAGAGGCATATAACTATATATACCCGAAGCAAGCTTTCTTATCATTCCGGCACGTATCATCAGCTTGTGGCTGACAACCTCCGCTTCCGCGGGCGATTGCTTCAAAGTCGGTATCAGTGCTTTACTCCAGCGCATTTATTTCTCCCGCAATAATTTTTTTAAACTCAGAAAGTAATTTTTCGGATGGTACTTTCTTAATAATCTTACCTTTTTTAAAAATAATTCCAATGTTTTTTCCGCCGGCTATTCCGATATCCGCTTCCTTCGCTTCTCCCGGGCCATTAACAGAACAACCCATAACGGCAATTGTTATTGGTTCTTTAATTCTACAAGTAAATTCTTCAATTTCGGACGCGAGCTTCTGGACATCTATCTCGGCTCTCCCGCAGGTAGGGCACGACACTATGTCGGGCCCAAATGCCCTTATCCCGGCAGACTGAAGGATCGCCTTCGCTACCCGAACTTCCTGAACCGGATCCGCTGAAAGGGAAACCCTTAAGGTATCCCCTATCCCTTCCAGAAGAAGAGCACCTATTCCAACGGCGGACTTAACAGTTCCCGAGAAAAGAGGGCCTGATTCCGTAACGCCTATGTGAAAAGGATAGTCAACTCTTTTCGCAAGAAGACTGTATGCTTTATAAGTGTCGGGAACGCTTGTGGATTTTATGGATATTTTCATATCCTCAAAACCCGCGTTTTCTAAAATCTTTATGTTTCTCAAAGCACTTTCAACAAGAGCTTCGGCAACCGGATGAGAATACTTTTCCAGTAAATCTTTTTCCAGAGAACCGGAATTCACACCAACCCTTATGGAAACCCCGTTTTTCTTCGCGCAGTCCGCCACAGCTTTTATGTTTTCTATTGAACTGATATTTCCCGGATTAATCCTGAGACAATCAGCGCCGGCCTCGGCAGATTTTATGGCAAGGCGGTAATCAAAATGGATATCAGCAACAACCGGAATAGAACTGCCGTTAACAATCTTTTTAAAAGGTTTTATGCAAGCCGAATCGCTAACCGCGACTCTTACAATCTCACAGCCTTCTTTTTCAAGATCTCTTATCTGCTTTAAGGTAGCTTCAACATTTTTTGTATCCGTTTTAGTCATGGACTGGATTGAAACCGGGGCATTACCTCCAACCTCAACACTACCAACCTTAATCTTTCTTGTCTTTCTTCTTTCCATGAAATCTAAAAAATCCTCCAGCGTACATCATTAAACGTTACAAAGAGCAGTAACGATATAATCAGGACAATTCCCACTTTCTGCCACGCGATAATATATTTTTCCTTTATCGGGCTTCCTTTTATCTTCTCAATAAGGAGTAGAAAAACATGTCCGCCATCCAATACCGGCAAAGGTAAAATATTGAAAAAGGCAAGCGCCATGCTTAATAATCCAAGAAACCGCAAAAGGGAAGAAAAACCCTGGCTCGCGGCCATTGATGTCATTTTAAAAATTCCTACAGGGCCGGCCATCTGGTCAGTTCCAACCTTACCCTTAAAAAGAAGAACTATACCGCCCACGACCATTTTTAACGTAGAGGCAGATAATTCCAGCCCTTTTGAAATAGCTTTCGGCAAAGGATATTTTTCCAGTGTCGTGGCGGTAGAATAGCTGATGCCTACAAGGCCTTTTCTGGAAACTTCCGCAACAACTCTTATTTCTCTGGTTTCCATTTTTATAAAACCGGTTTTTTCCTTTCTCAGAAGAACTATTTCGGCTTCATCTCCCTCAAAAAAATTTATTAGATTAACGGCATTTTCTTTTTCTGAAACTTCAACCCCTCCAAAGGAAAGTATCTTGTCTCCCGTTTTAAAAGCCTTATTTGCCTTCTTATCATCACTAACTATTATCACGTTATCCGAACGAATCAACACACCATCAAGATTTCCCACTTCTTCAGGTATCATCCTAAGTGTTTTTTCCATGCCATCCCTTAAGACAACCAGTGATATTCCTTTTTTCCCGCTCTGTCCAATCTTCTCGTATACATCAAAGTACTGCGCGTACTCATTATTAACTTTAAAAATTATATCTCCCGCATAAGCGCCGGCTTTTTCCGCGGGGGAACCTTCATCAACCCGTTTTATCTCTACAAAATGGAACGGCCCAATGCCTACTCCCCCCATCTCTTTACCCCCGGGTTTTTCCGGAACAGCTCTTAACAAAAGAAATTCCTTATCTCTTTCTACTCCAATTTCTATTTCTTCATTAACATGAGAAAGTATATTCCACCTTATATCACTAAAGGTTTCTGTTTTAGCACCGTTAACCGAAGATATTCTGTCTCCGACTTTAATCCCCGCCTTTTGGGCAGGAGAATCTTCTCTTACAAAACCGATAAAATTCTTTTCCACACCAAGATCAACTTGATGTCCCACCACAAACAAAAGTATAAAAACCAGGGCGCCGAATACTAGATTCGTAAAAGGGCCCGCGACTATTACCGCCATTCTCTGCCATATCTTTTTACTATTAAACTTCCTATCTTCGGGAACATTTATATCCGGTTTTTGTGATTCATCTTCCTCATGCCCGGGAAAGTCTTCCTGTCCGGCCATTTTTACATAGCCTCCGAGGGGTATCATTCCGATACCATACTCGGTTTCTTTTCTCTTTATCCTGAAAATCTTAGGGGGAAACCCGAGCATAAACTCAAAAACATATATATTCATAAGCTTGGCAACAACAAAATGTCCAAGCTCATGAACGAAGACCAGGATTCCGAGAAAAATTACAAATGTCAGCGCTTGAATTAAAATACCAATCAAAATTTCCATTAAAATACCTTTCTATTTATTAAATCTTCGGAATAGTTCACGGCCCATTTATCCGCTTTAAAAATATCGTCAATACACTTTGCCTTTATATCTTTCCTTGCTTTAACGGCCCTGCTAACCACTTTAAATATATCCGTAAGTTTAATCCGGCCTTTCAGGTAAGAGTTTACCGCCACTTCATTTGACGAACTCATCACCGCCGGAAGAACTCCCCCTTTATTCAAAACCTCATAGACAAGCTTCAGCACCGGAAATTTCTTCATATCCGGCTTTTCAAAAGTAAGTTTTCCTATACGCGCCATATCAAGATGCCTGACATGATTAGCAACTCTCTCGGGATACGTAAGAGCATATTGTATCGGAATCCTCATATCAGGAATACTCATCTGCGCGATTGTTGAACGGTCTACAAACTCTACAAAAGAGTGCACTATCGATTCAGGATGGATAACTACATCTATCATGTGGGAAGGAACATCAAAAAGCCATTTTGCCTCGATTACTTCCAGGGCTTTATTCATCAGTGTCGCCGAATCTATAGTCACCTTAGCTCCCATTTTCCACCGCGGATGCTTAAGAGCCTTTGAAGGAGTCATGTTTTTCATTTGTGAAATACCGGTTTTAAGAAACGGGCCTCCGGAAGCTGTAAGGGTAATCTTTCTCACTGTTTCTTTCCTGTTGGCTGAAATACACTGGAAGACAGCACTGTGCTCACTGTCAACCGGCAGTATCTCCGTACCTTTTTTTCTCGCGAGTTTCATCACAAACTCGCCCGCCATTACCAGAGATTCCTTGTTAGCCAGCGCTACTCTCTTGCCTGTTTTAACTGCCTCAATCGTCGGGAGCAGACCCGCCGAACCCACCAATGCTGATACAAAAATATCAACATCCCTTCCCGACGCAATCCCGCATAAACCTTCCATCCCCCCCGTAACTTTCACAGATCGGGGAACCAGCTTTTTCAATTCTCCAACCTTTGAGACGCTGCCAATAACAGCAACACGGGGATTAAACTCTTTTATCTGAGCGGCAAGAAGCTTTACATTTGACCCCGCGCTCAAGGAAACAATTTTAAACCTGCCGCCGCTATTTCTAACCACATCAAGGCAGTTCCTGCCTATCGAACCCGTAGAACCTAAAATGGAAATTTTTTTCTTTTTCATGACTATTTTATAATGTACCTCACATAAAAATAGAATATCGGGGCACACAAAAGAGTGCTATCCAGAACATCCAGGATCCCTCCCATCCCGGGAAGAAGCCGATTGGAATCTTTTATCTCGGCATCCCGTTTAAGCAAAGATTCCGAAAAGTCACCGATTTCAGCCATAACACCTATTATAAAACCCAGAACCAGAGCATCAATAAACCGGAAATTTACCGCGTCAATAAAAAAGTAAACTACCAACCCGCCCACGATTGAACCAATCACACCAGCGACAAGCCCTTCAATAGATTTATTAGGGCTTATTGTTGAATTTATCTTGTGCCTGCCAAAAAGCGAACCCGCGAAAAACGCGAACATATCGGAAAACTTTATCATCATTACCGCGGAAAGAAGATACCATTTACCCTGTTCCATAGAAGGGAAAAACCTTAATAAAACCAGGAAGCTAAAAAGATACCCCATATAAAAAATACCAAGTATTGTCGTAGAAATACCGAATATCGCGTGGTTGGTGGTACTAACGAATAACTGTCTTACAAACGCGCCGATAGCGCATAGTAAAAATATCCACGGAAGAATAGAAAGAGAATTCTTTCCCTTAACAGCAAAGACAACAACCAGAACGATAATAACAATGTTACTGATTGTCCCGTACCATTTTGAGGCTTTGAGCCCTTTTTGCTGAACCAGATCGTAGAATTCAACAGAGCCCAGGAAAACAAATGCTAAAGCCCCCAGAGCAATAACCAAAGGCACATCAAAAACTATCAATGATAGAAGCAGTAATGTTAATACTGCCGAGCTAAAAAGTCTTTTGTGGAGATCATTCATTCTTTCACAGCCTTTTTGCGGGTTTCTCCAAATCTTCTTTCCCTTTTTGAATATTCCCTGACAGCTTTTTTCAGTTCTTTTTTATCGAAGTCCGGCCACAGCACATCGGTAATATAAAATTCGGAATAAGACAATTGCCACAAAAGGAAATTGCTTATTCTCATCTCCCCGCTGGTTCTTATAAGCAGGTCGGGGTCAGGAATATCACAGGTGTCTAAATGTTTTTCAAAAACGCTCTCATCAATAGAAGAAGGATTAATCTTTCCTTCAACACATTCTTTAGCGATTGCCCTTGCTGCTTTAACAATTTCGGGCCTTGAACCATAGTTTAAAGCGAGGATAAAAGTAAGGCCCCTATTAAGCGCGGTCTTCTTAGTTACAGACTTTATTTCAGCGCGAACATCGGACGGAAGTTTTTTAATATCCCCGATAGTCTTAAACCGGATATCATTCTTCATCATTGTTTTAAGTTCAGCCTTAAGAAATCTTTTAAGCAAAGCCATAAGCGCCCAGATTTCGGCCTTGGGACGTTTCCAGTTCTCCGTTGAAAAAGCATAGAGCGTCAGGTATTTAACACCAATGTCCGAGCAGGATTCAACAATACCCCTTACCCCTTTGGCGCCTTCATAGTGCCCTTTTACCCTGGGAAGGCCCCGCTTCTTAGCCCAGCGGCCGTTTCCATCCATTATAATCGCTATATGTTCAGGAATAGTTATTTTATCCATATATTCACCTGTTAACTGCCGGAAAATTATCAACGGAGATTATATTTTGTTAAACGAGTACTGTCAATATATTAAAGAAATTCTAATGATACCTAAAGAGGTTTTCTTTGAGGATAAGTATCCACAGGACGAATTAAAAGCAGCCGCATAGCTTATTTGCGGGAAAAAGATATCGTAAAATTCTTTTGTTTGGGAAACCATGACGATATAAAATTCTGTCTTAAAACCCTAAAAAAAACGCCTCAAATAATACAACCGGTAATTGTTGAGAGACTTTGTCATCGAGAAGTTTATTAGGGGGCTATTGACCCTATTTCCCTATTTTCTCCTAAACTAATATATATCTCCAGAACTTCGTACTCTAAGGTTATCATACCGAATATCCAATTCTACTCCCGATACAGGAGTTTCGATATCCATCATCACTTTTGTAATTGGACCTATTTCGCCTTCTACCTTGACTACTCCTAAAGAGATATCATCGATATAATATGATATCTCAGAGGATTCTCTATTAAGCACCATCTTCATCGTATGAAAACCTTTTTGGGGGTTACTAAACTCATGCTTAACCGCCTTAGCCGTTTCACCTTGCAAAAAAACAATCCCACGTTTGGTTTTTCTCTTCTGTATACGTTTGGATTTAAGTTTTAGCCAGCGCGTTTGAATATAATAACATCCCGTACCATTTTTACCTTCGAAGTACATACATAAAGGACTCCAGCCAATTTTATTATTATCTGTTAGTCCCCAGAGACCTACCAATTGATGACCACTGCTTTGGTTAATTTTAAAATCACCAGAAATCTCTATTGTTGTACATTTATCTCCAGTAACTGGTAACCAAATGCGGTTTCCAATCCATTCAGTATCTTGAGTGATGCCTGAGAATCGACCCGCATCATCTACAATAGACCAAATAAGACCAGGGTCCGTTTCCTCAAGTGATATATTCCATATCCCGCCTTTATCAAAGTCAAACATGGCAATAGTATTCCATTCTTGCTTTTTCGTTAAATGATAACATCCACTCTTGGACATTAGTGAAACCAATCCTAAAACTATAATAACAACTCTATATAGATTTGTTTTCATAAATCCGCCTTTTATCTGTCTCCATTTTACAGTGTCCGTTAAATCCGGGCTAGCTCAACGTGTCCCTATTTTCCCCTATTTTCCTAAACTATATATCTCTTATCGCAACCTAACTATTAACTTTTTGTCCAATACATCAGCAATCCGTTTTAAAGTATCTATGGAAATATTCTCATGTCCTGTCTCAATTTTAGATATATACTGTTGTATTACTCCCAACCTACCTGCAACATCTTTTTGAGTAAGCCCTGTAGATTTACGTATCTTTCTAATTTGAGTTGATACTTCCATTCGCTCATGAGAAATGTCAACTCTCTCCGGCTTCCTGATCATTATTCCTTTTTCTTTAAGCTGGGCATAAACCCTCTTGTATATCACATCCCAGAAATCAACTCTTTGCTTTGACCATTGATTCTTTCTCATCCTTTTTTTAATTTGCGGCCATCTCCTACAGAAAGATTCTTCACTCATCAAGTCAAAAACAACTTTCGGACTATCTCTCGAAATCAACTTCTCTGCAAAATAGTCAAATCTGGGATCTGATCTATCCTTAAGAATATTTTCGGCTTCCTCTACACTAAGACGGCTATCCCAAAGCCAATTTCTCTTCATTTTAATCTCCTTAGGATATCAACTTGTCAGGAATCTTTTTAAGTATCTCATCATCTAATGCTTTTAATATTTTCTGTACATCAATATTTTCAACTAAATCCAATAATTCAAATTTCAAGTTAGTTCTATTAAATGTTTTATACCAAATAATAAGTCTCTCAGCTTTATCATAAGAAAAATATTCAAAAAAGAACTCTGACAAAGGTTCAAATTTTGTTGATAAACAATAAATATCGTACAAATCCTTTGTTTCTTGCCGGCCAGTTGGTACGAGTCGACCCAATTCAGATTCTTTTTCCCCTAAACCAACAGCAGAAATTAACTTCCTATAATAAATATCTTTTATAGAATGTAATCCATCTTTAATATCTTCAATGTTTTCTGTATAATCCTGTACAAAATCAACCTTCAAATTTTCTTCATCTTTAAGCCCTAAATAAAATATCCGAATAGGAATAAACTTTGGATCATCCTGTTCATCCCCAGGTTCAAATTCAAAACCCGTTTTCTGTTTAATAAATTCCATAATCTTATTTGGATCTTCTTTTTTATAATTATGAGTGAAAAAATCTAAATCTTCAGAAAACCGGTGGTTCAAATAGAATGATAACGCTGTACCGCCAGTCAAATAATAACTCTTAAAATTTTCGATAACTAGTTTAGTAATTCTTTTTTGTTCACTAACTAAATATGGAATATCTTTCATCTTAACCTCCAACAATACAATACCACTTATAAGTAGTATTGTCAAGTAACCCCTTCAATGAATCTATACTCATAATACTATTTATTAGTAGTAAAAGATTTTTCTTCTTTTTTTTAGCTGCTATTTGCAGCTAAAAAAATATACATCCGCGTTATCCAGTGCTATGCCGGGGTGGGAAGAGCAACGATGCCATCGTGTACTACACCTGATAAACCACAAGCCGGCAAGTAGACAGAACTTGTTATGTCTAACGGAATGAGGGGATTTTTCTGGCGCAAAAGGTGCTTCTTTTTTAGCGGCTTTTGTGACAGAAAAACACGTCGGATAATCCGGGGATTATCGGCACGTGCCGAATGAAAGTGACTTGCGAAGAATAATTTAAAACAAAGTTGCTCTGGGAGGGATATACCACGACTGCAATATTAAAAAAATACATCAAAAAATTAATCAACAAAAAAGGAGTTTGTCGTCGAGGAATTTAATAGGTGTCTGCTCCCTATTTCCTTCTATTTTCTTACTATTTCCTTATATTTTGAAAATTTACACCCTTTATTGTGTAATGCTTCCCTGCTTCCTTTGCTTCATAATCTACAAGTATTTGATTATTCTCTTCATCGTAATAAATATACGTAAAATAGGGACAGCGACTATTTTTTCTTCTTTGGCCTTCCCCAGGCAAGCGGCCGAAGTC
>JAGLRQ010000094.1 GCA_023136205.1 Candidatus Auribacterota bacterium | reverse complement strand
AACAAAGAAGAAAAAGAAGAACTCCAAAAATCCGCAAAAGCAGTCAAAGAAGGAATAGAGCAACTGAATATATGTTAATAAAATCAATTATACTAGGAATAGTCCAGGGAATAACAGAATTCCTTCCTGTCTCTTCCACTGCTCATCTTGTCATCGCGGAAAAAATCATGGATATCAGGCCATCGTTCTTTTTAAATGTTATTTTACATGCCGGAACGCTTGCTGCCGTGCTAACAATTTACAATAAACAGATTTATCAATTGATCACTGATTTTTTAAAAGGCCGGAAAGACGCGAAAATTTATATCTATAAATTAATTCTGGCAACTGCTATTACAGCAGCGGCAGCTTTCCTCATGAAAAACTTTATTGGTGAAGGTTCCATGCAATCACTGAACCTTATAGGATTTTGCCTTATTGTTACAGCAACTATACTTTTCTTTTCCGACAAATTTACCAGCGGTTCTCAAAACACAGCTTCTATAAAATACAGCCACATTGCGCTTATCGGGCTCGCGCAGGGAATAGCCGCTTTACCCGGCATATCCAGGTCAGGCATTACAATAGCCATGTGTATTTTTCTGCAAATGAGCAGAAAAGAAGCAGTCCAGTTTTCCTTCATACTCTCAATACCAATAATTATAATAGCCCTGTTGTATGAAACATTGTTTTCCATGCCTTCTGAAATCGCAAGTTACCCGCTATCAGGCCTTATCATAGGCTTTATATTTTCACTTCTGCTCGGAATACTATCAATAAAGCTAATGATTTCTCTAGTTTCTTCAAGAAAACTTTTTATATTTTCCATTTATTGCCTTGTACTGGGAATATCATTATTTTTAATTTGAAAAAAGTAAAATAAGAGGTATTTTTTTACTCAATACTATATAGTGCGAAGCGTAGCGTAGCCTCCCCTGAGGGGACTCAATACTCACGACGGATTTTAAATGTTATCAGTCTTAAAAATAAAAAACATAGCCCTTGCACGGGACATTGAAATCGATTTCGAGCCCGGTTTTAATGTCCTTACCGGAGAAACAGGTACCGGAAAATCCCTTCTTCTTTCTTCCCTTATGCTGGGATTAGGGGAGAAATGGGACAAAAAATACATGAGAAACGGTGAAACAAAAGGCTCGGTGTCAATGCTGATTGATAACTGCCATGATAAAATTGCCCCGGTCGCGAAAAAACACGACATACCTTCCGAAGATGGACAACTGCTCATAAAAAGAGATTTTTCTTCTGACAACAGGAACAAGGCTTATATAAACGCGGAAATGGTTCCGATGTCGGTTTTAAAAGAGGCGGGGGAATATCTCCTGGATTACCATTCACAGAATTCCCATCAGTTTTTACTGAAAAATAATTATCAGCTTGAAATACTTGATCTTTACGGCGGGGTAAAAAAAGAACAGTATATCAAAGCCTATAATAACCTTGTTGACGCGAAAGATAAACTATCAGCTTATGACAATGAAGGTAAAGTATCACCAGAACTTGCAGAGCTTTATTCCTTCCAGTCAAATGAGATACAAAAAGCCTCTCTGAAAGACGGAGAAGATGAAGAGCTTGAAAAAGAGCACCTGCTTCTGGTAAATGCTTCAAGAATCGCGGAACTTGCGCAGGAAGGTGTTAACCTGCTGTATGACTCCGAGGATTCTGTCTTTAACAAGGTTGGAAGGGTTAGTTCCATATTAAAAGAGCTCGCGGATATTACGGGTGAAAAAATGGAGCATGAAACAATGGAAAATTTCAGTTCCATATCCTCCGATACCGCGAACGATCTTAGAAACCTCGCGGAAAAGCTTGACCTTGATTCATCCAGTCTAAATAAAATAGAAAACCGGCTCGAACTGATTCATCGTTTAAAAAAGAAATATGGTTCCACTATTGATGAAATAAATGAGAAACTCGTATGGATTGAAGAACAACTGGAAAAATACCGTTCTTTTGAGAAGAAGAGGGAAGAGCTCTTAAAAAAAGTAAAAGAAGAGCAAGCTAAAGTGCTTCGACACGCGCAGGATTTAACCAGGAAAAGGGTTACTACCGGAGAGAAACTCGCTTCAAAAGTTGAAAATGAGTTGAAGCAGGTTGGACTAAAAAACGGAGAATTTAAAGTACACTTCAAAGAGAAGGAATTATCCATAACCGGAAAAGATGAGATAAATTTCATTTTTTCCGCTAACAAAGGCGAAAAACCTCAACCTCTCAAAGATGTAGCCTCCGGAGGAGAAATCTCCAGGCTCATGCTGTCCATTAAATCCGTTTTAGCAGGTAAAGATTTAATCCCTATCCTGGTTTTCGACGAAATAGACGTAAACATAGGCGGAGAAACAGCCCTATCAGTAGGCAGGAAACTTAAATCCCTATCAAAAACCCATCAAGTTATATGTATAACCCACCTCCCTCAGATAGCTTCAATGGCTGATACACATTTTTCCATAGAAAAATCAGTGGAAAAAGACAGGACTTCTACCGGTATAAAGAAACTCTCTAAAGAGAAAAGGGTTAAAGAGATTGCCAGGATGCTGGGGGGTAAAGATTTAACTTCGGTTAGTTTGAAGCATGCGAGGGAGTTGTTGGAGAATGCAGTTCCTGTGAGCCAATAATTTGCTTGTCGTCATTCACTACCTTTCTCATCCGCTAGCGTCTTTGTCACCCCAAACACCCTTGTCATCCCGAACTTGTTTCGGGATCTATTAACATTGTCATTATTAGGTTTGAATTTAGTATTGATTTCCATTATACTTTTCTTGGCGAAGTACAGCAATTGGCAACATATAATAATAACATGGAAAAGGTTTTTTTCCATATTTTCCTTGATAATAACGAAATATATGGAAAATATTACACACTATATACATAATATCAGGGGAAAAAATTCCATATATCAACGATGTTATGCAGAATAAAAGGGAGGATGCAATATGAAAAAAACATTGTTCACTAAAATTATCGCAATCCTAATAACAACCTTTATATTTGCAAATCTTATATATTTAATTAATTTGACAGGAGGAAATCTTGTTCGCAAGAAACTATTGGAAGATGAACAACTTGTGCAAGTTTTAGATTATATTAAGGAATCTGGGGTTAGTATAAAGCATATTTCTATAGCCAACAAAAATGCACCAAAATATCCAGGTTTTTTTCTTTTTATGTTTTTGAATGTTCTCCTTCTTTTGGGTATTCATTCTGTTAGCACGAAGGTTACAAAAAAACTTTTTAATATAGCTCAAAAGAATGAATGAATCATAATTTTAAAATACGCATAACAACCCGCTTCAGTGGACGTTGAATAGGCGCTTGTGCAAAAATTA
>JAGLRQ010000093.1 GCA_023136205.1 Candidatus Auribacterota bacterium | reverse complement strand
GCGTGTGCGCAACGCCACTGAGCTCAGACGTTAGATACAGAAAAAGTAAATTTTTATGTATTTCATGATCATGATATTGTAGTAAATAACTTTTGTCTGGAAGTTTTTAAATGCAATCAATTCCAAAGAATCTTACAGTGATAATTTTAGGATTAACCCTAATGACCATATTGGGGTATGCGGAAGAGAGTAGCCATGAAACTGCAGCACGAGCATTCGTTGAAAAATGTCTTAAAGATCCAAATATCTTTATTTACAACCCACTTGCAACTATGAAGCCTTATAAAGACATGTCCCGGGCAGAAAAAATTTGTATTATGCAAAAGGCAATGAAAGATGGATCGGTACTACATTTATACCTTAACGGCATGCCTGCAAGTTTTATATCCTATAAGAACTCTCTCAAACACGGACTCCAAAAAAAATGGTATCCTGATGGCAAAATTAAATTTGAAGAAAACATTAAAGACGGAAAACTTTTAACAGGCTCCTACTTTAATGATTCTGGAATAATGTTATCTCAAATAGAGAATGGGAAAGGGAAAAGGGTTCTGTTTGATAGACCGATGAAAAATACACGCGCTAAGATTATAGGATTCGCGAATTATAAGAATGGTGTAAAAGAAGGGCTAGAAATTTTATATAGAGATTATGAGAAAGGCCTGAAGTTTAAAGAGTCTCACTACAGGGATGCGAAACTGCATGGCACAATGACTAAATGGATGTCTGGTGGACAGAAAAACATCGAGCAGAATTACAGAGACGGCTTTAAACATGGGAAATCGACAGGTTGGTATAGAAATGGACAAATTCGATCAACGAGTAATTATATTGACGGAAAGCAAGTCGGACCATCTGTCCGGTATTACGAGAACGGAAAGAAAGCAAAAGAAGGCGGAAAAAGATGGTACCCATCCGGGACATTGATGCTTTACAGAAAGTTCGGAGAAAACCATGTTTTAGAAAAAGCTGAAAGTTATGATCTTTTTGGTAATCTAACCGGAAAGGTTGAAACCGGGATTGGCAGTTTAGTAGAAAAAGAAGAATATGAAGAATACTATTTGGAAATTTATGAGAAAAATTATAACGAATATTATAGTAAACGCCGTATTAAATTGCCTCAACTGTCGATGTACGGTCATTACTCTGAGAATTCTGATAGATTAGGATTTAGATTGAGTACAACTGCACCGGCAAATGCAAATATCGAAAAACTGGATATTTCTCTTATTTTGCCTGAAGGATGTACCAGTAATGATAAGCTCAACTTCTGTGCAAGCGATGTAAAATCGGGATATGAAATTCAGTTTGACCAAGTTTCAATCATTCTTCCTCAACCTTACAGAGAATGGTCGGATAAAATTATGGCGGATATACAAGTTTTGATTGATGGGCACACTGCACGATATCAACAAATTGCATGGAAAAAACAAGAAAGGGACTTTGCTACACTGCCAAAAGTTGGACATAAAACTCGCAAATATTGGTTTAAACATAATGTTAAATATTGGGAAGCTAAGTGTCCTGTAGTAAAAGATGAAATTTTACCTCCGTATAATCAAGCTCTGTCAGCCTTGTCTTATGGTGAGAAGTATTGGTTGCTCTACAGTACACCTCCTGTGCTGTTAACTTCCGAAGATAGTCCTATGAGGAATAATTGGACAATAATACGCGATAATATTCCTTACTATCCTAAAGGTATGTTTTTCTTGCCTAAGAATCGTTTATTCATTTGGGGCATAAAAAAAACGAATCATCCGGAAAATGGTATTCCCTACATTATAGAAGAATCAAACAATGGAGGTAAAAGTTGGTCCCAGTTTAAAATTCCAGATGTAGATTATCTCTTAGATATCAGTACCACGGATACCAATGTTAAGGGTGAAAAAATTGTAACAGTTTCATGTATTCACTTGCCAAAAGATGGGATTCCTGCTGAAAAGGATTGGTTTGAATTGCCAAGGACCCATTTTATCTCGAAAGACGGGAAAACCTTTATGGAATTTGCCGGACCAAGTTTCTTTGATATTGGGAGAATTATTATGAAATCAGTTGCCCCTAACGGGAAATATCGTGTTTATGTTGAAGATACATCATTTCTTGATCCCAGCTATATAATTTATATATCAAAGTCTCCTGATGACATTCCTATGAAAGTGTTTTCCAGTTCTACGAAGGGAACTTTAATTTGGTCTGAGAATTCGAAAATTCTGGCGCTTAAACACGGAAATAAATTTTTTGCCTATGTTGATGTTGAAACAGGTGAATATGAAGTATCAAAGTCGGCTTTTGATGAAAGCCAAAAAGATAAAGATTTACTTGCTGAATTTGATAAAAAAATCCATGCACTTTTTGTTAAAAATTCAGAAGGTAAAAAATAAGGAAAATAAGGGAAGGTAAAGGAAGGTAAAGGGGACAGCGCCTAATAAATGATTTTAAAGAAAGAAATAAGAAAGGTAAAAAAAAATGAAAATTAAATTTACGCTTATCCTGATTATTGTGGTATTTATCTCTTCAACGGCTTTCCTTTCTTTTGCAGATACAAATGGTAATCTACAAACAGCAGTACAAGATAACAGCGATTTTGGTTTTGATTTATATCAAGAACTTAAAGATGCAGAAGGGAATTTATTTTTTTCACCCTACAGTATCTCCACAGCACTTGCTATGACTTACGCCGGCGCAAAAGGACAAACTGAAAAAGAAATGGCAGAAGTTTTGCGCTTTTCTTTAAGCCAGGAGCCATTGCATGCATCATTTTCCAATCTCCAGTCAAAATTAAATGCTATCCAAAATAAAGGCCATATCAGACTCAGCATAGCTAATTCAGTGTGGGCGGAAGAGGGTTATCATTTTATGGACACTTTTTCTGATATAACTAAAAAGTATTATAGCACGGCGTTAAATTTCGTTAATTTTGAAAAAGAAACCGAAGCCGCAAGAATAACTATTAATACCTGGATAGAAACCGAAACACAACAGAAAATCAAAGAATTAATCAAGCCGGGTATGATTGATCCACTTACAACATTGGTTCTCTGCAACGCAATCTATTTCAAAGGAAACTGGTTGAGTCCATTCTATAAAAAAAGAACAATGGATGCTGATTTTTATGTTTCCCCTGATAAAACAATAAAAGTTTCCATGATGAGCAAAAAATCAGAACTTAAATTTAGAGATTTTGGCGGTTTTAGCGCGATAGAACTGCCTTATGAAGGCAATGATTTATCCATGATTATCTTTTTGCCCAAAAAAATTAATGGGTTAACAAAGCTTGAAAAAAACCTAACAAATGATAATGTAAAAAACTGGATAGCTGAACTCTCCAATTCATACAAGTCAGAAATACTTATAAAATTACCTAAGTTTAAAACTACTTGTGAATTTGAACTATCGAAAACGCTTGGCAGCATGGGTATGCCAAGCGCTTTTTCACTTCCACCAGCTAATTTCTCCGGGATAACAGGAAAAAAAGATCTTTTTATAAGCAAGGTTGTTCATAAAGCTTTTGTTCATGTCAATGAGGAAGGGACAGAAGCTGCTGCCGCAACAGCAGTTGCTATGGCAAAAGGCAGTATTAGCAAAACTTTATTGTTCCAAGCAGATCATCCCTTTGTTTTCTTGATTCGTGAAAGTCAAACAGGAAGCATTTTATTTATCGGAAGAATTGCTGACCCGACAAAATAAAAACGTGGGACAAAAGAGGGCACTCTTTGGGACATCCCCATTAATTCCCATTAATTCCGGCAGTATTTATGGTTCAGATGATTACAGAAATAAATTAGTTGCTTCCGGGCTTGTGCCAAGCATGAGCCGAAAAGGAGCCAGCAAAAAGATGTATGTTGTAACTAAATTCCCTCGTGTCGTTCTCTGGACATTATTGATTCTTTGTTTCTTTACCAGCCAGACTCCGTATGCTATGGCCCAAGAAACCGAAGATGAAACTATCATAAAACTTGCTTTGGTGCTGTGCCCAGAATTAGGGGAGTTTATAAGTTCCGACAATTGGTTTGACAACTTGAGCAATCCGGTCCTAATGACTGAAGAGGAAATTCGAGAAAGACAGCAGTCTTACGAGAAAATTTTCGTTTGCCTATCGTATATAGAGTCAGAACTTACATTGCCTAATATCTTAAAAGCAGTCAAAACACTATTTGAATATTTCATTATTTTCGCTGGTACCTATGAGGACACCACTTTCAAAATCACTGAGAGAAAAGGTATATTGAATCTACTGCGTGCCAAACGCGAATTAGTCAATTTGGAGACTACTACAGATCCTGCGATAGTCAAGCTTAGAGAAAAAGTTGGCTTGCCCGTCCCTAAGGGATTTGTATATATTAGGTATTACCCTAGTAAGGAACTCATGCCTAAAGCGGTCCAACCGGCATTTAAAAGTGAGAATACTAAAGCAGTAACACTTCTGTCCAGATATGTTGCCGTTCTCTCAGAACCAGAGGTAAGTGTCGCCAAGAAACAACTGAAGAAACGTATGTTACCTAAAACAGTCTCTCATGAATTAGTTCATGTGTATATTAATTCTAACATGAGTTTATTAGATCGTTCAAAATTGCCTCTTTGGTTTCATGAGGGATGTGCAATCTATTTCAGTGGCAGCGGTGGAACAGAATCTGCAACTGAAGTGAGCCCAACTATAGGAGGGTACGTATATATTACATATACTGTTAGAGACCCGAAAGAGTACAAAGAATATAAAATTGTATTTAACTACCTTGAATCTAAGATTGGACAAGAGAGTCTGTACGGATTTATCAAGCATGCAATAGAAGCGGGCACCATAGATCAAATACTTGCTAGTGTTGGAGTACCCTCTTTCGAAGATTTATTGAATGATGCTAAGGATTGGCATAGCACTAGGAAAAATATTAAGTGGGGTATCATTCTCCTAATACTCATCATTATCATTTATCTGTTTTGGAGAATGCTCCCTATAGAGGAAAAGCCTCCCAGTGTGTAAAGGGAGTAAAGGGGACAGGTTGAACTAGCTCAGTAATTGAACATGAACAACGCTTCTGTTTAATTTAAGAGAAGAGTGAAAAAAGATTTAAGTGGCGTATTCTGAAGGTAGTGGTAAGATATCCAATGGGGAAGTGCATAAAATACAATTTTTAAAATTTACAAATAATATATATGTAAATAATTATAAAAGTAGAATTTTTATAAGAGGCCCTTAATTGTTAAATTTACAAAAAATAAATAAGCTTATAAAATACCATTCAAAGGAGAAAAAATTATGAAAAAATCTGTATTAATTATTTTTGTTTTGGTTTCTTTTTGTTTCCTTAATTATTTATACGCGGACCATTTTGATGATGGATTAATATTATATTATTCATTTGATTTAGATCCCATAGATGATCAAGTTCCAGATGAAAGCATGGGTAATCACCCTGGTACAATAACTGGCGCTTTACAAGTACCAACTGGAAAAAATGATAAAGATAAAGCTTATTATTTTGATGGTTCTGAGGATTCAATTATAGCTGGAGATTTAGGATATAATGAAATTGGTTCTATCTCATTTTGGATGAATCCAGAAGTTGTAGAAAATTATCGTAATCCATTTTCTACAGATTTCGCGGGTTGGGATGATTGTATTAGATTTGAAGAATATTCAACAGGAATGTTTGTCTGGGGAGCTTTGGGTTTTGGAAGTGGAGTAATTACTAATTCACTCCAACCAAATCTATGGTATCATGTTGTTTTTGTATGGGATGATATAAATACATACGCGTATTTAAATGGTGCGTTAGTTTTAACAACACCATATCCAGATCCAGATTCATCAGTTCATCCAAATATTCCGGGAACCGCTGGGGAATGGAGACTACTGTCATTGACATTTAGAAATGTAGCAATAGGTAATGGTTATGGGCAGGATCCAAACAGATGGTGGAAAGGCCTTGTGGATGAAGTTAGAATATACAATCGTGTTTTAGATGCCTACGATGTCGATAAATTATATAGAAAAGAGAAAAAGAAAACCAAATAATACAGATACGGGGAAACACTTAATTGCCAAAGAGATAACAAATGTGATTCCCACGTGGCCTGGTTCAACCGTATGAAAAGAATATGTGTGTTTTTTGTAATGATTCTTGCTGTAACATTTTTTCTGTTTCAGAATCAAGAATGTCACGAAGAACAGGCCGAGGAACAGGTTAGAGAAGGAAACGAGAATGCCGGAGGCGACGAGGAGCAAAAACGTGAACAAGCAAGAAATCCGGAATAATTCTCCTCTCTTTGTTCCGAAATAAAAATTATAAAAAGAGTGATTTTACTGTTAAATCAAGATGATTTTATTTAATAGTATCCACTCTTTTTATAGTTAAGGGGTAAAGGTGTCTGTTTTAATAAATGATTTTAAAGAAAGAAATAAGAAAAGTAAAAAAACGAAAAGAAAAGAGGAGCGGATATGAGTGTATATGTGTACTGCATAAAAGAAGATCATGTACATAAGACATCCATCACGGGCCGGGAGTTTGAGAATGAGTGGTTCAAGTTAGAGAAGGATGGAAACGTAACCGTTAAGGGGTCAAATAAGGATGGGTACGCGTGGGACGGCTGTACGCCTAAGTTCAAGATAATGGATCTTTATTTTGG
>JAGLRQ010000092.1 GCA_023136205.1 Candidatus Auribacterota bacterium | reverse complement strand
ATTGTTAAACGCAGCGAAATTGACAAGGAATTCTACACTATTTTAAAGGAGCACGAATTTAAACTCGCGAAAATATATTATTTCTTTGTACATTTGGTTGCATGGTTATTCTGGTAAAAATGATTAACTACATATTTGGGCATCTGGTTTTTTATTATTTATTTAAATATGAAATAGAAACGTCGTATTTCCTGATAGCTCTGCCTGTATGATTAACCTTGTATGTCTGGACGAGGACACCGTTTTTATAAAAACCTGTAATTTCTCCGTTTTTTTCAAAATCGTATTTCCATAAAAGCCGGCCTTTTTTATTATATAAATAGAATGTTGTGTCAGTATTGATAATATTCAACCCTGAAGCAGCATCAAGGAGGTTAAAATTTGTTTTATATTTAACTGTGGATATAAGGTTTTCGGAAAATTTTACTTTATCTCCTTTTATTTCAATCTCTTTGCTATAAGTACATTCCGGAAGGGTTATAAAAGATAAAGTGTTTCCCGTAATTGAAGAGGAAGGCCTTTTGAATTTTTTACCTTGTATTTCTTCCGCTACTATGCCGGCAATTGATCCTGCGCTGGGAGTGTCACCTTTACCGTCTAACATGTCATCAATTTTTGTGATAACTTTTGAGGCAACTTCAAATTCGTCAATGACCTCTTTTTGATCGTCGGATCCTTTTTCAGGGGCGGAAGTTTCTATTATATATTTTTTTACAATAAGCATATTGTCATTTAGCATTATCGGTTCCAGCCCAAGAGATGATTCGCTCCAGATAATTTCTCCTGTGTTTGAATTCATCAAGGTAAGTTTATTTAATAAAGAGGAAAGAAGAATGTAGTTTTTACTTGAAAGGAGAGGCGTAAAATTTAAGTTTAAATCTTTAACTATTTTTCCTCTGCTGTTTATCAGCCTGCTGTTATCAAATCCTCTTAAAAAAACAAGGCTGCCAAGTTTTTGAAGCATAAAATCGCCTGGTTCTTCCCATAGAAATTTTTCGTCAGTTATAGAATAGCAGTGGATCTTTTTATCTATGGGTAATTGTTTGTTTTCTATATCGGTTTTTAAGGTTCCCAGAATGATAAGGTCGCCTAAGAGAACACAAGATAAAACTGCCCTGTCAAAGATCAGGTTTTTTATTTCCTGTCCGGAATCGATATTATAAATCTTCACTTCCGATATTACAGGTTTTGGCATGAAAAAATCTCTTTTTTGTCTCTTTACCTCCAGCGGTTTTAATTCCACTGAAGCAAAATATTTATCTCCGGAAACAGCTCCCACATAACTGATATCGTCGTAAGGAATGTCAACAGACCATAAAAACTTCTCTGTCCCTGGTGAAAAAAGAGCATAGTAAGCTTTTCCGTTAATCAGGATATTCCCGCCAGCATTAAACCGGATTAGATCCAGGTTTTTTTTCTGGTATAACAAAATACCTGAAGTAAAAGACCCCCCTTTTACTTTGCATAAGGTTTTTATGTCATGTTGTTTTATTATTTCCCCGTCATAAAGGGCTACTTCTAAAAGCCAATCTTTTTCAGTAAGTAAAAAGGCATGGTCATTTTTTATTATTGAAGAAACAACGGCACCGTAATTATTAAGCTCTATTGTCCAGATTTCTTGTACCCGCGGCTTGAAAAAGAAGACGTAACATATAAAAACTATAATGCCGAAAGATAACAGAACAAAAGAAATTTTTGTCATTGAAGATATTTTCTGAGCGGTTTCTTGAGATTTTCCTAATTCTTTCAAGCCAACGTCAGCTATTTTATTGGTTTTAGATTTTAATACTGATTTGCATTCTTTTGAACAAAAATAACCAAAAGTTTTCAGGCATTCAACACAGATAGGTTTTCCGCATTCATTGCATTTACCTGCAATTTTTTTACTTGCATGAGCTTGGCATTTTTCTTGCTCATCGGATTCTGTCACTGGCTGAATGCTGCTGATTTTTTTTCCGCATTTCGGGCAGGATTTTTTACTTAAAAGACGATTACCTAAAAACCTGATAATATTTCCGCATGAACATTTTATTTCTCCCATTTTATTACCTCTCTTTTTTAATTCTTTAATATTCAATATTATTAAAATAAATTTAATAAGGTCAATTATAAAATATATTTTGTAATAATAAAGCATAAAGGGGTCAAGCCCCACTAGTGTCCGAAATCGGGGGACAATACTTACTTACCAAAAAGATAACAATAGGTGCACACCAACCCTCCACAAAGTATAGGTAGGTTATTGAATAAGCACTTGTGGCAATAAAATATTGATGCTATGCTTGAGCAACGCGGGTGAAGCAAGGACGCTGATGAATAAATGCTAAAAAAAAGGAAGGGGAATGAAAGTAATTGATTTGAGTGTCCCTCTTGAAAATAATAGCAAATGGGCTCCCTGGTGGGGAAAGAATAAAATAAAATATCAGGGTCACAAAGTTGGCCGTATTGCAATTTGGCTATTATACAGATTGACCTCCAGGCATCTTCGTCAAGGCCTTGGTTGGGCAAATGAATACATTAGTTTATCTACCCATGGGACAACACATCTTGATGCCCCCTGGCATTTTGCCCCGACATCTGAAGGCAAACCAGCAAAATCTATTGATGAAATCCCTTTAGAGTGGTGTTATGGTGATGGCATTGTTCTGAATATGACACACAAAAAAATGGGGGAGAGCATAACAGTTGACGATATTAAAAAAGTACTAGAGCGTATGAAGTACAGAATCAAACCATTGGATATTGTTTTAATTCATACAGGGTGTAACAAACTTTTACGCACGAAGGAATATTTTTACCAAGGCATTGGAATGAGTGAAAAAGCAACAAAATGGATATTAGATCAAGGAGTAAAGGTAACTGGAATCGATGCCTGGGGTTGGGACGCGCCATTACCTGAACAAGCTAAATCAGCAAAGCAAACTAAAACAAAAAATCTTTTTTGGGAAGCACATTTCGTTGGTATTGATAAAGAGTATTGCCACTTAGAACGGTTAACTAATTTAGAAAAGCTACCCGCAACCGGATTTAAAATCGCCTGTTTCCCTTTAAAAGTAAAGAGAGGATCCGCAGGGCCAACACGGGCAGTAGCAATATTAGAAAACCCGTAATTACTGTTACAAGGAAAACAGGGAAAAAGAACAGTTGTTCTGCTCACTAATTGGGTAATTCTTTTTGGTAATTCTTTTGGTATAATACTATAGTAGAAGGAGGGCTCTATTATGAAAAAAGCAGTAGTGTTACTTGTAGTAATCTTTAGTCTGTTGATGATATTTGAAGCCGAACAGGCCTATGGTAAAGGAAAAGGAGCAGGTTCGGGAGTTGGCCGGAAGACGCAGGAGTTTCACCAAGAACAAAGAATAAAAAAGCAGGAACATAAGAAAAAACAGCATGAAGAAAACAAAGAATTGAGAGATAATTTAAAAGGTAAGACTCCGGAAGAAAAGAAACAGGCACTAAAAGAGCATAAAAAAATCCAAAAACAGGAAAACAAAGCTTTTAATAAACAACGGAAAGAAGAAAACAAGACTTTTTTGAGACAAAGATTTGCCGACAACAATAAGCTGACTGATGATCAAAAGAACAAACTTTGTAATTTATTTACAGAACAACATCGTGAGAATGTTAATTTTAGAAGTCAAGAACATAAAGAGAATATGGCTTTCTTTGAAAAAACAGTTAATGATCCCGATATGACATATAAACAGAAGAAAAAAGCCATGAAAAAATATATGAAAGGACAAAAAGATCAGGCTAAACAGCATCAGCGTGAGCAACATCAGTAAAGAAAAGAAAAACGAGAAAAGGGGAC
>JAGLRQ010000091.1 GCA_023136205.1 Candidatus Auribacterota bacterium | reverse complement strand
ATTTGTAGTTTATTATTGTTGACGCACCGGCATCTATTTGTAACGTGGTACTATCAGGATACTGAATATTAGCTTCACCGGAAATCACTTCTTCGATTTCAGGAAGCGAATAACCGAGGCTTACGCTGAAACATAAAAATATTATTAAAATAAACCGTATCATAATAAGAACTCCGGGGCATTCTCTAAACGGTTTGCTTAACAATTTACAATTACCAAACTTTAAAACACTTGTACTGTACATTATACCATATTTGAAAATGATGTTACTCTGTTAATAATTCTTTTATTTTAGCCAACACTATTTCGTGTTGAAAAGGTTTTGTGATATATAAATCGGCACCAACTTCTTCACTCATCTGCTTGTCTGATTCCTGAGCGCGCGCGGTAAAAATTATTATAGGAATTTTCGCGTACTTTTTATCTCTTTTAAGCAATGAACATAGTTTGTATCCATCCATTTTAGGAAGCATAAGGTCTAAAATAATCAGGTCCGGGTTCTCTCTACGCGCTTCATCCAATCCCGCCATACCATCATAAGCGGTTATAACATCGTAATCAGATTGTTCAAGCCTGATCTTTACAGCTTTAACAAGTTCCGGGTCATCCTCAACTACTAATATCTTTTTTTTGTTCACGCGTTATCTCCGTTTTTCCGCTCCAACAATTTCTCAATCCTATTTAAAAGATCCTGATGTTCAAACGGTTTTAGGATATAGTCATTAATTCCTTCTAACTCAAACAAGTCTTTCATCTTCTCTTTAACTGTAAGGATAATAATCGGGATATGTTCTGTGTCTGGATTAAACTTCACCTCCCGGGCAAATGTATATCCATCCATATTGGGCATCATTACATCCA
Source organism: Candidatus Auribacterota bacterium (assembly GCA_023136205.1). Taxonomy (GTDB): domain Bacteria; phylum Auribacterota; class UBA6266; order UBA6266; family UBA6266; genus JAGLRQ01. The sequence goes on along the minus strand of JAGLRQ010000091.1, from coordinate 10,439 downwards.
GAATTATTAAATCCGGGTGTTCTTCTTCTAATTTCTTCAGCCCCTCCTTTCCGTCATAGGCATGAACTACCTCATATCCACTACTTTCAAGCCTTATTTTCAATGCTTTAACTATTTGCGGTTCATCATCAATCACTAAAATTTTTTTAGACATAATTACCTCCATTAGTTTTCGGTTATCAGCCATTAGCTGTTGACAGCTATCCTTTTTTCGCTTTCTCAATAAGTTTTTCTTCATCCTTCGCGTCATCCGGATAGACAGCATGTCCAAAGCCCAATTCCACTTTTCCGGCCAATTTTTTTTCGACCAAATAATTATCCAGCGCCTGTTTTAACCGGCTTTCTATTTTCAGGACGCCTATTTTATTACAATCAGGCAAAATAGCGGCAACTTCTTTAGTCTTATTAAAAACAATATCCCCCGAACCGCGCAGACAGGCATTGAGAAGGCTTTCTATATCTTCTAAAACTGTCTTGAATCTTTCAACAGAAAATTTCTTTTTAAATTTTTCTAATTCTTTTATAAAAACAACAAGAAGGGACATTTTTGAATTTTTTTCCAGCGCATTTTTTATTCCGTTTTTAACATATTCTCTGAAAAATTCTTCATCGGTATTTTTAGGTAAGATAAAGGTAAATTTGCTTCCTCTCCCAGGCCTTGAATCCGCCCAGATCCTGCCATTATGCGCCTCCACTAATTCTTTAGTTATGGACAGGCCTAAACCTGTCCCCTTTCCTCCGGCACCCGGTACCCGGCCAAATTGCTGAAACTTGTCAAAGAGCTTGCCAATATCTTCAGGAGCAATACCTGTTCCTGTATCATCGACACTACACTTTATTTCTTTTTTTGTGTCTTTTATCTCAACCGTGATTTTGCCATTTTCAGGCGTAAATTTAATGGCATTTTCGATTAAATTAGTAAACACCTGGATTATTTTATCAGGATCGGCATAAATATTTACCGCGGAATCAGGCAACAGGGTTTTTATCTCAATATGTTTTTCTTTTATCTCGGGTTTTAGCACAAAAATTATACTATTGGCCAAGTCAGTTATGTTTACAAGTGTTCTTTTAAATTCTGCCCTTCCGGACTCAATCTTAGAAATATCCAGGAGGTTATTAATCAACCGGGCCAATCGATCAATATTTCCCTTAATAATATCTACATATTCTCTTTGGCCTTCGGTAAGTTTACCGGGTATTTCGTCTGAAATGATAGCAGTAAATTCTTTCATGGTGGTTAAAGGGGTGCGCAGTTCATGAGAGACAGTAGATATAAACTCTGTTTTCATATTATCTATTTCTTTTTCCCTGGTAATATCTCTTAAAATAGTGACAATTCCAATGATCTTTCCTTCTAAACTTTTTACCGGAGATATATCACAGTGTAAAATTGCACCTCCATCATGAGGGATGGTTATTTCTTTTGTCACTGCCTCTACTTTGCTCTGAAATTCTTCAAGGACTTTGTCTAAACCAAAAACCTTCATCTTCTCATCCAGCATTTTTCTTGCAACCTCCGCATCAGGCCCAAAGCCCAACATCCTTCTTGCCTGAGGGTTTAAGACTACTACCTCCCCCCTTTCATCAATCATAATCACGCCTTCAGCCATACTTTCCACCATACTGTGCATCTTTAACTTTTCAGTCGTGCTAACTACCTGTAAGCGCTCAATGGCACTAGACGCTTGATTGGCAATGGTAAAAATTAATTTAATATCATCCTCGCTGAAAGCATTATCCTTACAGCTTGAGACATTTATCATACCTATTGTTTTGTCGCGCACAACAAAGGGCACATTAAAGAAAGAGCGCAGTTTATCAAATTTTCTTTCTTCCTGCCTACCGGCAGGAATGGCTTCTGGTTTAGCGTCAGGCGCTGTAGGAATAAGAAACACATTAAAATGTTTTCCGCGGATATTCTCACCGGTAAGTGCAGAAGTAGAATCAATTAGATTATTCTTCGCCTCATTCGCGAATTCGGCACTTTGAGGATAGGCTGATTTTAAGGTAATGTTGGCTGTGTGAGCATCAAACAAAAGCGAGGCGCAGATGTCATAATCCACTATCTTAAATAATGACTTCATAATTATCTTCAGTAATGTCTGATAATCCAACGTATGAGAAATGGCACTGGAGACTTCATACAGAATGGACAATTCCGCTGTCCTCTCTTGTACTTTTTCTTCAAGCCCTTTGGAGAAAGACGCTATCTCATTCCTTGACTTTTCTAACTCTTCAGTCATTTTATTAAATGAAAAGGACAATTCTCCAATCTCATCGTCAGACTTTATATCTATCCGTTGAGATAAGTCTCCTCCTGTAATAAGTGCAGCTGCAGCTGTTAACTTGCGGATGGGATTAATTATGTTTCGGGAAAGAAAGACAGCTACCGCGCTTCCAAATATTATTGCTAAAATAAGGGCCCTCCATACTATACCGTTTGCTGTCCTATGGGCAGTATCTATTCTCTTTTCCACAATTCCTATAGCCTCGCGGGCTATCTCTTCTACGCTTCTGGCATTTTTTCTCATGCTCAGGCTATGATCGGCTATTTTTTTCTCTCCCTTATCATAATCAGCTACAAATTCCCTTAGGGAAGCCTCATAACTTTCTATCTCTCTCGATATGACATTGAATTCTTCTTCTACTGCAATCCTTTTCCCTTCCTCTACTAATCCCTTTAAGGCAATTAAACTATCATTAACCTTGTCCAAATAGGTTTTTTCTTCTATCCCTTTCAACGCTGCTCTTTCATGAGGGCCAAATAACATAACATTCTTTTCCTGCCTTCTGCACTCCAGAATTTCCTTTTCGATATCTCTGGCAATCTTGATCTCTATAGTGTCTTTTTTTATCCTGGCTAACTGAATTATCGTTATAGTTCCAATGATAGCCGACAAAATAATATAAATCGCAAATCCAGAGATAAGTTTAGGGCCTATTCGCAACGCTTTCATTTCGGTTCCCTTTTTCTGAGCCGTTTTATTCTCTTTCTAATTTTTCTACGGCTATGGTGTCCTCGCGAATGTTAAAACTCCGATTGACGCGGGGCACTCTTTTTTCAAAGCCGCGGCACAAGCATTCGCTGTAGCACCTGTAGTGTAAACATCATCAATTATTAAAACTCTTTTACCCCTGATTTTACAACCTTTTTTTGTTTCAAAAGCTCCCTTCAGATTTTTCAGCCTTTGTTGCCGGTTAAGCGATGTTTGCCTGTTTGTCTTTCTATTTTTTCTAAGAACGTTATACTGGGGTATGCCGCTTTTGCCTGAAATCATTTTAGCCAGATACTCAGTCTGGTTAAATCCCCTCTTGCCCCTTTCAGAAAAAGCCAGGGGGACAGGCACGAGAAAATCCGCGGAAATATTATCCAGGATTCCAGAATCCCGCATCACCGAAACAATCGCTTTGCCTGCTCCGAAGCTTCCACGATATTTAAACTTATGCACCAGCACTTTTGCCCTCTCGCAAAGTTTTACTGCCGAAACAGCTGTGTCGTATTGAGGAGGGTTCATCCTGCAGTCAGCACACCGGGTTTCTTTCGCGTAAAAAACATCAATCGGCCTGCCGCAAATACCGCAAAGAGGTTTCAATAACGATTTAAGTGAATGAGAACACTCAGAACACACATATTGAGAACCGGCAGATAAAATACTTTTTTCGCAAATAAAACAATGCGGAGGGAAAACTATATTTTCAACTGCTTCTATCCAGGAAGAGATCCTTTTGAGAGCAGAGGATATACTCTTTTTGAAAGAAAAAGAGCAAGAAGAACCAGAACGGCACACGATACAAGACCTCCTTCAAAATATTCAGTTGAACCAAACAAAACATTAAACCAGGCTCCGTTATAATGTGTTGGCACGTCTATAATTATACCATCCGCTTTCATAACAAAAACCCACGCGGTATGAATACCCATAGAGAAAAGAAGGCTGCCTGTTTTAATTCTGGCATCCATAAGTATATAGCTGACAACAAATATGCCGCATATCGCGGGTAAATGCCCGGGAAATAATGTTTCCCCATCAATTAATAGCGGTTTTACCAGGTGAATAGACGCGAAAACAATTATTGTAATCCAGAAAGCATACCTTTCAGGCCTGAACATCTTAATCTTCGAATATATATAGCCCCGGAAAATTATTTCCTCAAAAGTTGAAATGGCTATACCGGTTAAAAGAGCCAAGCCAATTTTTGCCGGCAGTATAGAAAAATGAAATTCGGGATCAGGATATCTCAATCTGAAAAGGAATAAGACCGATAAAAGTATTACAAGAGAAAGAAATCCTGATAAAAAGCCCGCAATGTATTTCTTCCCGGCATTAGAAAAATCCAGGCCGAGTTCTTTTTTGCCGATTGAGGACCTTTTACAATCATAAACTAATAGAATAATAAAGATAAGCGCGAAGACCCTTGTCCATATTCTCACGAATGGATAGGGAATGAAAAATTGAGCGACATAGGAGATCGCGGCACTGGAGAGGCCGGCTAAAACTGCCATGAGCAATATGGTATAATTGTTTTTAAACGGGGTTTTCATCTTTTTCTATGTTTTTTCACAGTCTTCATCGAAGACTTAAGTAAAATCCTGCTCCTATCTTCAGACGCGATTTGAAGCATAATATTGCCGCCTTCTTCAAACACGCGTTTGTTATTTCTCTCTTTCAAACGCAAAGAATCTTCCATCCTTTTTTTAAATAATTTCCTTTCCGAAGCAGAATCTATTTTTATCACACTGATTTTAGTGATATAAAAACACCCGTTCAGACAATTTCCAACTAAAAATTTCCCGTTAGAAAAACCAAGATTTTTAATTTTCCTTCTTCTTCCGGAAGTTTTATAAATTACCGTAATTTTATCTGTTTTCAGGTCAAGGGTACATATTTCCTCTCTAATTGCCATCTCTTCCCTGTCTTCCACAATCTTAGCATTGGAACGGACTATCCACCCTATTTTTTCTCTGACAAAGGCAATCTTGTTATCAGAAATCCACAGGGGATATTTGCAGCTCACGGTAATAAATTTTTCGTTACCGCGCGCCGGCGCGATTTTACTTTCTTCAGTGGTTCCATAGACAGCAAAATTTATGGAACATATACAAATAAATAGAAAAAAATAAGCTTTTTTAGGCATCAAACCCCGTAAAAAATAATTTTATTTTTTCTTTTTCCAGAATGCTTACAGCTAATATAAATTTTAACCTGACATCTATTGCCGCATATCGTATAACACAAACCTGCCGCTGTCAAAAGCAACTTACAAAAACATCTTTTTCCTGAAGAAAAGCTTTTGTTGAATTATTCACAGTTTTTAATTAACATATCCAATATGGATATTATACAAAAAAGAATTATAAAAATTATTACAGCTTTAGCAACTGTCATTTTAATGGGAACAATCGGCTTTGCATTTTTCAAGCACATTCCTCTTACACAGGCTTTTTATCTTACAATTTCTTTAATTTCAACGGTCGGTAACAGGGAAATCGGCTCACACCCGCTGGAAATGCTTTTCGCGAGTTTCCTTATCCTCACAGGAATGGGAACATTGCTCTATGGAGTATCAAATATTACGGCTTTCGTTATTGAAGGCCAATTAAAAAACATTTTAAGGAGAAATAAAATGATAAAGCATATTTCAAAATTGAAAGACCACTATATAATATGCGGAGCGGGAAAAACAGGAAAAGCGGTTATAGAAGAGTTTTATAAAACAAGACATCCTTTCGTTGTAATCGAGAAAAACGAGGATAATATTAACTCAATTCCTTACAAAGAAGACCTTTTTTATGTTATAGGAGACGCCATAAAGGATGAAAACCTGGAAATGGCAAGCATAAAGAACGCCAGGGGGCTCATCGCGACACTTGACAACGATACAAACAATCTGTTTGTAGTTTTCACCGCGAGAAATCTTAATCCTAATCTTCGTATAATATCTAAAGCAATAGATGAAAAATCCGAAAGAAAACTCCTCAAAGCTACTGCCGACGCGATAGTTTCTCCCAACAGGATAGGCGGTATGCGGCTCGCGTCCGAAGCCCTGAGGCCGGTCGTTGTTTCCTTTCTGGATTCAATGCTGAAACAAGCTGATATGACACTTCGTATGGAAAGCGCGGCAATATCAGAAAATTCAAAGCTGGCCAGAAAAACTTTAGGAGAAGCGGATATTCCCAAGAAAACAGGATTAATTGTGGTTGCCATAGAACAGACTGAATCCAGTCAATACATTTATAATCCAAAAGCTGACCTGATTCTTAATGCCGGAGATAATCTTATTGTCATGGGCAACCTCGAGCAGGTTGAAAAATTAAGAAAGGTAGTTGAATAACGGTTAAAAAGTTCAAAAGTTAATTTGAAACTTTTAACTTGTTCTTGAGATATTTTCCTGTATACGATTTTTTATTTGATACTGTTTCCTCGGGTGTTCCGGCTCCGATCAGATAACCGCCTTTATCTCCCCCTACAGGGCCCAGATCAATTATATAATCAGCTGTTTTTATTACATCAATATTATGCTCTATTACTAAAACGGTATTGCCCATATCCACTAATCTGTGTAAAACCTCAAGCAGTTTATTTATATCATCAAAGTGAAGGCCTGTTGTAGGCTCATCCAGGATATAAAGGGTTTTGCCGGTACTCTTTTTCCCGAGTTCAGAAGAAAGCTTAACTCTCTGAGCCTCTCCGCCCGAAAGCGTAGTTGCCGGCTGACCTAAGTGAACATATCCAAGGCCAACATCCCATAAAGTCTGAAGCCTTTGTCTTATCCGCGGAATATTCTTAAAATGTTCCAGCATTTCACCAACTGTCGAATCCAGCACCTCTGCAATATTTAAACCCTTATATTTAACTTCCAACGTCTCACGGTTATATCTTTTTCCTTTACAGGATTCACACTCTATATAAACATCAGGTAAAAAATGCATCTCTATTTTAAGGATTCCGTCTCCCCTGCATGCTTCACAGCGCCCGCCCTTAACATTAAAACTAAACCTTCCCGGCATATACCCTCTTACTTTTGACTCGGGGAGGCTCGCGAATAGATCCCGGATAAATGTAAATACGCCGGTATAAGTAGCAGGATTCGACCTTGGCGTCCTTCCTATAGGTGACTGGTCAATCAGGATTACCTTGTCTATATTCTCAACTCCTTCAATTCTCTTATGAGCCCCCGGTTTTTCCTTTGAACCGTAAATCTTCTGAAATAATGCCTTTCTCAAAATTTCATCGACAAGTGTGCTTTTCCCGGAGCCTGAGACACCGGTTACACAAGAGAATCTGCCTATCGGTATTTTTACCGTTATATTTTTCAGGTTATGTTCCCTGGCTCCAACCGCTTTCAAATATTTCATTTTATTTAAAATACTTCTTCTACGCCTCACAGGGATTTCTTTTTCTCCTCTCATGTAGAGTCCCGTTATTGATTTTTCATGTTTGATAAGCCCTTCAACTCCTCCGGTATAAACCAGATGTCCTCCATTAAGGCCGGCTCCCGGCCCAAGATCTACTATAAAATCACCGGAGCGGATTATTTCTTCATCATGCTCAACCACTATAACCGTATTGCCAAGATCTCTAAGATGCTTCAAAGTTGACAGAAGCTTTTCATTATCTCTTTGATGAAGCCCTATACTGGGCTCATCCAGTATATACAAAACACCTACAAGCCCGGAACCTATCTGCGTCGCAAGTTTTATCCGCTGAGCTTCTCCCCCGGACAGAGTAGAGCTTTTCCTGTCAAGAGTAAGATACCCAAGCCCAACATCATCTAAAAAGCGAAGCCGTTCCCCTATTTCCTTGAGAAGATCCTCGGCTATCTTTTTCTGAACCGGCAGAAGTTTAAGGCCGCCCATAAACCTGATTGCCTCACTAACAGACATTTTAGTAAGTTCAACTATAGACTTTCCTCCAATTTTTACCGCAAGGCTCTCAGGCTTTAATCTTGCCCCGCCGCACTTTTCACATTTTATCTCTCCCATAAATTTCTGGAGGTAAACCTTAACACTGTCACTATCTGTTTCTCTGAATCTTCTTTCCAGATTCGGGATAACACCTTCAAATGGTTTCTTAAAATGCCTTATTCCGCCTCTTTTCCAGAATGAAAAATGGACAACATCATCCCCCGAACCATACAGCATTATCTCCTTTTCCCGATTTGAAAGTTCTCTCCACGGAAGGCCTATATCAATTCCATAATGAGAACAAACCCCTTTCAAAAGCCTTTTATAATAAATTAAAAGAGATTTTCCGCCTCTTTTCCATGGAGCGACTGCCCACTTATCTAAAGATTTGTCAACATCAGGAACAATTAATTCCTTAACAAAGGTTAACCTGTTGCCAAGGCCATGGCAGGAAGAACACGCGCCGTAAGGGCTGTTAAACGAAAACATTCTGGGAGATATTTCATGAAAACTTATACCGCAGGAAGGACAACTGTTCTTTTCACTGAAAACCTTATCCTCAATCCCCTTTTTAGATTCGCACTGCAGGATAAGCTTACCTCCTGCTGTTTTCAGCGCGGTTTCAACCGAATCATTAAGCCTTCTGCCTATCCCCTTTTTCAAAATAAGCCTGTCAACTACCACTTCTATCGCGTGCTTTTTATTTTTATCAAGTACAATTTTATCTTCCAGTTCAAAAACTGAACCGTCAACACGCACTCTGACAAAGCCATCCCTTGTCAAACCTTCAAAAACCTTTTTATGCACACCTTTCTTACCTTCAACAACAGGAGCAAGGATCATAATTTTCAAACCGTTTTCAAGATTTTTTATCAAATCGACTATTTCTTCAGCGGTTTGTTTACTTATCAATTTGCCGCACTTATAGCAAAAGGCCTCTCCCACATTCGCGAACAGCAATCTTAAATAATCGTAAATCTCCGTAGAGGTAGCCACCGTTGAGCGCGGATTAGAGCCGGCACTCCTCTGCTCAATCGATATAGCCGGTGAAAGGCCCTCAATATAATCAACTTCCGGCTTTTGCATCTGCCCAAGGAATTGTCTCGCGTATGCCGAAAGGCTTTCAACATACTTCCGCTGGCCCTCCGCGTAAAGAGTATCAAAAGCAAGAGAAGATTTTCCGGAACCTGAAAGGCCGGTAATTATGACAAGTTTATTCCTGGGAATATCCAGGCTGATATTCTTAAGATTATGCTGTCTCGCGTTTTTTATCTTTATAAAATGTCCCGGACTCATACTTTAACCCGAATGTTCTGTAAATTTTGTATATCTTTTTAATACAACGAATGTTATTTGATTATATCCAAAGGGCTTGAAATCGTTGAAAGGTTTTTTTCCATTACATGAGTGTAGATTTCCGTAGTCTTTACATCAGCATGGCCTAAAAGTTCCTGTACAGCTCTTATATTAACGCCATTTTCAAGCATATGTGTCGCAAAACTGTGTCGAAAAGTATGACACCCTATCTGTTTCATAATACCTGCCCGGAATACCGCGAGCCTCACAGCTTTTTGCAATCCTGATTCGAGAACATGATGCCTGCGGAATATTTCCATTCGCGGATCCCGGCTTATTTTTTTTGATGGAAAAACATATTGCCAGCGCAAATCTTTTGCCGCGTTTGGATATTTTCTCGCTAAAGCGTGGGGAAGATAAGTTTCCCCATATCCTTCAGATAAATCAGATTCATGGATTTTTTTAACTTTTTCAACCTGAACGCACAAATCTTCCTTAATGGATTGGGGCAATAAAGTTATCCTGTCTTTTCCCCCCTTTGCCGCGCGTACATATATCTTATTTCTTTCAAAGTCCAAATCATGAACACGTAAGCGGATACATTCCATTAAACGAAGCCCGCAGCCATACAACAATCCAGCCATAAGTAAATGATTCCCCTGCATTTGGCATAAAACACTTTTTACTTCATTTTGCGTCATAACAACAGGAGGACGCTTAAATCGTTTTGATTTAACAGGTTCAATTTGCCCTTCAACTGGAATATTAAGAACATTCCGGTAAAGAAATATAATGGCATTGAGAGCCTGGCGCTGTGTGGACGCGGAAACATTTTTATGGACCGCTAAATGGCTAAGAAAGGTTTCAATTTCGGTTTTTCCCATATTTTGGGGGTGATTTTTACAATTATGAAATTTAATATATTGAACTATCCAATCACAGTAAGTTTGTTCTGTCCGGTACGCGTAATGATGATATCTAAGCACTTGTCGTACCTGCTCCATAAGTTTTAGTTCAGGATTGGGCTTGAATTTTTTATCGATTTCCATTATACTCTCCTCAGTTAAGTACAGCAATTGACAATATATAACAAAAACATGGAAAATGAAAAGAATTTTTTCCATATTTTACTTGGTAATAACAAAATAAATGGAAAATATTACACCCTATATACGTAATATCAGGGAAAATTTTCCATATATTGACAATGTTAGATGAAAAATAAAAATACAAT
>JAGLRQ010000090.1 GCA_023136205.1 Candidatus Auribacterota bacterium | reverse complement strand
CCTGGATGACAGCCTGCAAAAGGCCAAAGACACACAATCTACCATGTTGCTTATTTTAATAGACATACTTAATTTTAATGAGATTAAGAAATTGTTTGGGGCCGGCAAGACTGAAGATATTTTATCTGAATTAGAAGAGGCGGCAGGAAAAATACTGCGCGGCAGGACGGATCTGGCAGTGAGATATAAAGAAAATAAAATCGCATTTTCCCTGAACGGTGCCGGCAGAGAAGATGTAAAGATGCTGGTGGATAGATTAACGAAAGCAGTTATCAGCAGGTTTTTGGATCTGGTTAAAGCCAAAAAAATTCCGGAGTCCGTGAAAATAACCTTTGGTGCCGCGGCATATCCGGATGAAGCTATGTCGCCGAAAGAATTAATTGAAAAAGCTTCGGAGGTTTATAGACAGGAAACAGTTGTTGAACATTTGTGAGAGGAGATAACAATGCCAAAGAAGGTTCTTATTATTGATGATGAACCCAACATTTTAGCCACACTGAGAGACAGGCTTGTGTATGAGGGGTATGATGTTATAACCGCGATTGATGGAAGTTCCGGTATAAAACAGGCATATCAGAATAAGCCGGATTTAATTGTTTTAGATATTATGCTTCCGGATATGGATGGCCACCAGGTGTGCCGAATTCTAAAAAGTACTAAAAACATTAAGATACCAATTATTGTGGTTACAAGCAAGGTTGATGCTGTTGATGCTTTAAAGGTCAAAAAATCAGGCGCGGATGATTTTACTGTAAAGACTATGGACTACAAATCATTGATTGAAGCAATTAAGAGGCTTATATAAAATTAAGAAGGGAGTTGAAAGTGATTGCCAGAGGAAAAACCAGAGAGCAGTTTATAGAAGAAATAAAGGTTCTAAATACTCGGATCGCGCAACTTAAAGAATCGCGGGCCAGTGTTAAAAAACTGAAAGCAGAACTTAAAAAAGTTAAGGATGCGCTGAAAACACAAACCTGGGGCCTAAAAAAAACCAACGAGAATATTAAGCTGCTTTATAAAGAGCTGGAAACTAAAAATAGAGAACTTCAGAGGCTTGACGACCTAAAATCAGATTTTGTCGCTACGGTGTCGCATGAATTACGCACGCCTCTTACCATTATACAGGAAGGCGTCGCGCTTATTAGTGATAGAATATTGGGGGATGTTAATGAGAAACAGGTTAGCATTCTTTCTCAAGTGCTTGAAAATATTGCTCGTTTAACCAGGATTATTGATGGTCTTTTGGATATATCTAAACTGGAAGCCGGAGAGATGGAACTTAAAAGATCTTCTGTTGATACAGCTAAATTTATTAAAAAAATAGTTGAAGATTTTCAATCAAAAGCAAAAGAAAAAAAGATTGTTCTTGAGACAAGTTTATCCAAAAAGGTATCCCGCATATACGCGGACAGTGATAAACTTATTCAGATATTAACAAATCTGGTTAGCAATTCCCTTAAGTTTACACCGGTAAACGGAAAAATAACGGTAAGGGCGGATGACGACGCGGATGGTTCAGTAATGATATCCGTTTCGGATACGGGTGTGGGTATGTCCGGAGGTGACGTGTCCAAACTGTTCAATAAATTCCAGCAGTTTGACAGAGTACACGGCCCTGGAGAAAAAGGTACAGGTTTAGGCCTTTCAATCAGCAAAAAAATTGTTGAGCTGCATGGCGGCAGGATTTGGGCTGAATCTAAAATAAAAAAGGGGAGTACATTTTGTTTTACTATACCAAAACGCAGAATGCCCAAAACCGGTAAATGAATGTTTTTTAACATTAACGACTTTGTGATAATTGGTTTAAAAAATCTAACTATCGATACCGCAGCAGCTTATCTAAGAACAAAAAGTATGTAGGGGCCCTTAAATTATACCGTAATCTATGGTATAATACAGGTGTAGGGAGTTAGAAAGTAGTTAATGCGGAAAAAGGCAAACTACTCCGAAAGGGTAGGACGCAAAGCCGGGAGCCTAAGTCTGGGAAGATAGGGTTGTCTGGTTGCTGGGGTGGCGTCTGGGCGTGCCCATTCTTCCGGGGAAAGAATGGGTTAATTTTTGAGTTATATGGTATAATCCGGAACAACATGCAAAAGCGCAAATTTAAAAATTATTTTTTAAAGAGCTTTCAGTACAAATACTCCATATTTGTGATGTGGATTGTAATTGTATCGATGCTCGTTACCGCGCTTATAGTTTACAACACGTGTATAAATTACCTCATAACGACAGCTCAGGATGAGGGTGTAATATCCAGTGAATCGATAGAAGGCCTTAATCTTACCTTAATCAAGTATCTTATTGCTCCCGCTATTGTGGCGTGTTTGGTTTGTTTTCTTCTGAGCATTATGATTTCCCACAGGGTTGCCGGGGCCCTTTTCAGGATAGAGATGTATCTTGATCAGATGTCTGAAGGAAACCTTCCCGATAAAATACAGTTCAGAGATGATGATGCTGTTCCTGAAATAGGAGAGTCTTTTAATAAGATGCTTAGGCATTTATACGAGGTCAAGTCCGGAGTGGATGAGCTTGAGAAGATAATGCTGGACGCGGAATTTAATAAAAAGAAGACGCTGAAAAAATTGGCTGAACTGAAAAGGCTGTTTCCCTGTGAAAAATAGAATCGGGAAATACATTTGCCCCTGTTTGTATTGAAAAAAACAGATACAGGAGAACCCCGGGAAGTTTTTGTTAACAGCATATGCGAAAAGCCAAAAATAAAAACTTTACTTATTATTTGTTATCCATGTCGCGTAACGCGAGGCGTGGTTTTACTCTGGTTGAGATGCTTGTGGCAATCTCAATTATTATTATATTGGCGTCATTTCTAATTCCTTCTTTTCGGGGCGCGAGGGAAAAGGCAAATCGAGCTGTTTGCATGAATAATCTAAAACAGCTTGGATACGGCTTTGGGATGTACGTAACGGAACATGATGGAGCCTGGCCTCCTTATTTATATACGTTTACCCCCGGAAAAGCCGGCAAATGGGTTATTCTTGTAGTTCCAAAACCTATGGGTGCTACGTTGATTCCCAGTCTGTCAGATGAAGATTTGTATGTGTGTCCTTCAGACAAGACCCCTATGATCATAAATGTGGATGCTGATAACCCGCCGCCAAATGAGCCGTTTAAGGTAGAGATCTCTTATTCGTATAATCTGATGCTGTATACAGAAGAGGTTGCTTATTATGACCTTGCCCATCCTTCTGAGATAGTAGTTCTCTTTGATGCTGAAACAGAGGTAGTTCATCAGGGGGCATGGAAATCCAACCCTGATTTTTACGAGAATATAATAGAACGCCGGCACAACGGTGGCGCGAACCATCTATTTGCTGATTTTCATGTTGAATGGAAACCTGACATTAACGATGACAACATTATCCCAGTCGCAAGATAAGCGGAAACAAAAAACGAATAAGCAGAAAGTTAATCCTTTGTCGGTGCTTACCGCCATAATGATTGTTAGCCTGGCAATTCTTTTCTCGATGGCAAAACCTGTTCTATTGGAAAGGAAAAAACTTAAAGCGCCTGTGATATGGGAATGCAAATTGTGTCAGTTTCTGATGGAGGACGACTTTAATACATCTCCCAGAGAATGTCCAAAGTGTAAAAAGAAGGCGTTTTATATAACGGCATTCTTCAAGTGTTTGGAATGCGGAACAGAGTTTGAAGGCTATAAGATAATACTCTCTTATAACAAAAGAAAGCATACAGAGAAATGGAAGATAATGACTCTTTCCGGAGAAATAATTGATCCCATGGATTTGAGGACAGCGAATTTCTGTGCGGAAATCCGATGTCCTCAATGTAATTCCGCGCATTTGAAATCAGTGGATTTTATCGAACTTCCCCAGTATGTAGGCCAGGAGTAATTATACATTCGGCCTTTCTTTGTCACATTACTTTTTAGCTAAGGGCGATATTTACAGAGTGTTTTGATAAGTATTGTTTTCTAACGCGAATTTTGGGTGAAAGTTATGGCAAAAACGCCCAATTTGTGGTAGAAGATAAATGAATTAAATAATCCATATAACCAAGGATGTTTATTGTGTCTGGAAACAAAAAAATCAGCTTAAAATTTGGGTTTTTGCTTTGTATTGTATTTATGTGTTGGTTGTCTATTTGCGGAGAGTCAGCGGCGGGGCAGGGTCCTGAGAGAAAACCGGCAGAAAAAGAAAAGACAGGAATCAAAGAAGAAACAGAGAAAAAGAATTTGCTGGTAGAAATTCCGGAGGGTGAAATAACCACAACGGAATATCGTTTGATTCTTACAAAGATAAAGGAGATTTCTGAAAGTATTGCGCGGGATAAAATTGTTATGAAAAACGGTATTGAGTTTGACGGCAGAATTCTTGAGGAAACTGGTGAAGACGTGAAATTTTTGTCCGGTTCCGGCCTTTTGAAGTTTAGGCAGGAGAAAATCAATGAAATAATTCCGATGTCTGAGAAAAATAAAAAGAATCTTGAAATATTGTTTCAGAAAAAAACTGAGCTGGTGAAAAGATTTGAAGAGCAGCAAAAAAACAGAGGTTTGGTTAAATATAAAGGCCGGTGGATGGCCAGGGAAGAAAGAAGAAATAGAATGGCTGAAATGATTAAAAGAAAAGCAGAGTTAAAGGCAGATAGAATTAGAGAAATTGAAAGATCCCAGAAACAGCTTTCTCCGCGGGAAAGCAGCGAATATCTTGCAAAGTTACTGGATGAGCTTGTTTGGGATAATCCCGAAAATCCTCCTTTCAAAAACATAAAAGATGTGGAAGTTTTAGGGAATAAGCTGTTGCAGATAAGCAAGAAATTAAGCAGGGGATATTATGTTTGCCTTAAAGCGTATTTCCATGCCCTGGACTTTTATATAAAATCAAAAAAGTCTCCCACCACCAGTACTCAGAAGAAATATTTGAAAGAAGCATATAAGGAATGGCAGGCCGCGGAAACCAGCCGCTGTACTGTAGATGAAACTGTAGGGATCAGATAAGTGGTTTTTTACTCCGTTAGAAAGCCTTGCCATTTATGGCGGGGGGATATACATAAAAGCTTAATTCCTTATGTACCGGATACTAAATACAATATACAAGCAGTACAAACGGTATTGCTTTGACAATCCGCGAGAAATAGTGCTACCATTTCAGTTTTGCAGGTGCTATAATCCGTGTTGACGATAGAAGTAAAAGGGCAATGTGTCTGCCCGCTGTATTTATTAAAGGAGGAACCTGATGGCAAGGGTTGTCATTAAAAATGTAAAAAAAGTTTATCCCGGCAACGTAGTTGCTGTTCAAGAAGCTAACCTGGAAATTGCTGATAAGGACTTTTTAGTGCTTGTCGGGCCTTCCGGATGTGGGAAATCCACTACGTTAAGAATGATAGCGGGGCTTGAAGATATTACCTCGGGTTCAATTACTATTGATAACCAGATTGTTAATAATATTCCCCCCAAGGATAGAAATATAGCGATGGTTTTTCAAAACTATGCTCTCTATCCTCATATGACAGTATATAAGAACATGGCATTCGGGCTAAAGCTTAGAAAGTATTCGAAGGATGAAATAGAGAAGAGGGTACGGGAAGCATCGGAAATTCTTGGCATAAATACCTTGCTTGACAGGAAACCCAGGGCCCTTTCCGGCGGACAGCGGCAGAGAGTTGCTGTAGGCCGCGCGATAGTCAGAAAACCGAAAGCATTCCTTTTCGATGAACCCCTGTCAAATCTGGATGCTAAGTTAAGAATTCAGATGAGGACTGAAATTTCAAAACTTCATACAAGGCTTCAGTCTACAATGATATATGTTACTCATGACCAGGTGGAAGCTATGACTATGGGTAACCGCATAGTAGTAATGAAAGACGGTTTTATCCAACAGGTAGCGGATCCCATTACTCTTTACGAACATCCGCAGAACAAATTTGTCGCGGGATTTATTGGGAGCCCGCCAATGAATTTTATGACGGGAACAATTATTGCTGAAAAAGGCGGCCTTTATTTTGATGAGGGTAATTTTAAGGTGAGAATAGTGAATGATATGACACCAAAACTGGCAGGTTATGCCGGTAAAAAGATTACTTTCGGGATAAGGCCGGAAGACATATTTGATAAGCTTTTTATGGGAAGTGCGGATCCTGAGGCTACGATTACCGCTACCGTTGAGGTGATTGAGCCTATGGGTTCGGAAGTATATCTCTATCTTAATACCGGAACAAATCCATTTATAGCAAGGGTTAATTCACACGAAAAAGCTGAGGTTAATCAGGATTTGGAACTTGTGTTAAACATGAATGGCGCCCATTTTTTTGATATTGATACAGAGAACACAATTGTATAATATCAAAAAATCCTAAAAGAAAATGATATGCGCGAGTGGATTAAATACACTCGCTTTTTTTTAATGGAGGAAGGCTGGTGGCATTAAAAGAGAGATATTTGAAAGTTGTTGCTGTAATTTCCGCGCTGGCCCTTACCTATATTGTATTTTCAATTTCAGTAGCTTATTTTAATAACCCCGAAGTTACAAAAGCCGGATACTATTACTATGCGTATTTTGCCGTGGTTTTTTATATGCTTATTATTTGTGCCGCATGGTTATTTATGGGTAATATTGTCGGAGGCATCTTTTTAGGAATAGCTTTTCTTGTCGCGGTGTTTACGTTGTTTGTATTTCATGATTGGAGCTTTCTGGCTAACGGAATAGCATTTATATTTATAGGGGGGCTATTGTGTAAGTTCTGGAATAAGGAGCATGTTGAAGAGTACGCGGTAAAAATGAAAACGGATGATATTAATGAGTCAACAAATACACTTATTGAAGAATTTAACAGAGAGAAAGTTTTAGAAGAATCTCTTGATAGAAAAATTTTAAGAATATCCAAGCTGAGGGAAATTTCAAAAGATATCGGTGTGTCGCTGAACAACGAAGAACTGATTAAAAAAGTTACCAAGAATACAATACAGATTATCCAGAAACCTGGTATGTATCAATTATATTTACTTGGAGAAGATATGAAACGTCTTGAGCTCCGTGGTATGAATGTCCACAGGGCAAAAACGGCAGAGTTTACTTATTTAGAAGAAGATAAGTTAAACCAATGGGTATTTAGGAGCCGCCAGTCAGTTCACATTGCTGATCTTCATCGGGATTTTAGATTCGGGAGGAAATATGAGAGTGCCGCAAGGAGCCTTATTGCTTCGCCGCTTATAACCGGTAACAGGATTATGGGAATATTAAAAATAAGCAATGAAGACCCGGATATCTATTCAGTTGATGATTTGAGGATTCTGGCTATTATCGCGAACCTCTCTGCTCTTGCTTTTTATAACTCCCATCTTTATGAAACGACTACCCAACTGGCTATAAGAGATGGATTAACGGGATTATATACGGCGGGTTTTTTCAGGGCGAAACTTCCTGAAATTATAGATGATTGCTATACGAAAAAAGTTCCGCTTTCGCTTATTATGCTGGATATAGACGACTTTAAACTGTTTAATGATAAGCATGGACATATTGTGGGAGACATTATTCTTAAAAATGTGTCTTCCCAACTGCAAAGATTAATAGGCACTAAGGGATTGGTTGCAAGGTATGGAGGGGAAGAGTTTTCCGTAGTTTTACCGGGCTCTGATGGTGAAACCTCACAGGAGCTCATATCAAATATTTGCCGGACGATTGCGTCCTCTGAAGAATTAATAAGAGAGGAAAACATAAAGGTTACCGTCAGCGCGGGTGTCGCGGAGAACACGCCTTCGTTAAAAACTTCTGAGGGCCTTATTAAAGCGGCAGATGACAGCCTTTACAAGGCAAAGGATATGGGGAAAAACAGGTCGATTTTGTACAAAAGTAAGCAGTGATGAAAGAAGAATAAAGTAAAAAGGGCCGCAGATTAACACGGGTAAAAAACTGTGTTTTTTACTATCTTTTTCTACGAGATGGTGCGGAGCGTAGCGTAGCCTCCCCGGAGGGGACGAGATACTGTTTTTTGCCAGATAAGAAATACGGAGATAAGATGAATCAGGAAATATCTTTAAGCCTGAATCTGTTTTTTGCAATACCTTTTTATACTGTTTTAATAATGGCTATAGGGTTGTTCTACAGCTTCCGGTGGGCATCTCTTATTACGTTCATAGCTTCCTCTCATGTGATTATATTCTTAATGTTCAAGATGTTTGATGATGAGGTATTTTATACAGAGGCTCCGTGGTTTATAGGCCTTACAATGTGTTATTTTATAATGCTTATTGTTATCCTGTATTTTTATAAGAATAAGTATTTGCTGAAGGCAAAAACTAATTTTTCTGATTACAGAGAGGCGCGTGAAAAGTACGAAGCAATGTCAGCTGATTATAGGGTAAAAAAATTTGAAAATGAAAAGAAAAGAGAGGAAGTTAATAAAGTTAAAAAGCTTTATACAGGCTTAATAGCTATGAGCTCCACCCTGGATAGCAAACAGACTTTTACCGAGTGCGCGCGAACAATAGGAAATATAGCGGATTTTAGCTCCGGTAAGATGATTATATATAAAGATATGAAAGATTCGGACGGCCCTGAATTAATAGACCTTAAGAGCGGAAACGCGGCAGATAAACAGCTTGAAGAGAACGAAAAACGTATCCTTGATGTTATGAAAAAGCAAAAAGATGTAGTATATGAGGATGCTGAAGGAACATTTAAGAGCGGTGAACCCGAAGAGATTGTAGGTGGAAAAAACCTTATTGCAATTCCTATTGTGGATAAAAGAGATGTCCTTGGCGGCCTTTTATTCAGGGATGTGGAGTTTGAAGCCCTTAATAATGTAAAAATTCTTATTGCTGATGCCAGCTTGGAGATAAGAAAGGCATCCCTTTATGAAAAGATAAAAGAGCTTTCGATTATAGATGGGCTTACAGGGCTTTACCTGAGAAGATATTTTATGAAAAGATTAGATTCAGAATTGCTAAGAACTAAAAAAACAGGGCTTCCTCTTTCTTTTCTTATGGTTGACATAGACCATTTCAAGAGATACAACGATACATATGGGCATCTCGTAGGAGACATTTTACTGAAGGAACTGGCGTCTGTCTTGAAGGACAGGGCAAGGCAGGGGGACCTCCTTGGGCGTTATGGGGGGGAGGAATTTTGTGTCGCGCTTCCTGATACTTCCAAGGATAGCGCTTATAAAACAGCCGAACGTATGAGAAGAAGAATGATGAAACATGATTTTTTAGTCCAGCAGGGGAAAATGGACCTTACTATAAGTATTGGAGTTGCTTCATCTCCTGACGATGCCGAAGACGCGGAAGGCTTGATTGCCTTAGCGGATAAAGCTCTTTATAGCGCTAAGAGAGGGGGTAGGAATCAGGTTTTTGTTTATAACAGTTAGGTGTCAGGTTCTATGTGTTTCTTTTTGTATGGTTTTATGTTATGATGCGTTAAGTGTTTCGCGGGGGAGGAGGAACGAATATGCTTGAGGAACTAACTAATTATCAAGTTATCCAAAAGCTTGGTGAGAGTCCCCAGGCAGTTGTCTATAAAGCATTTCATAACAAACATCCCAAGAAACCTTTGGTTGTAAAAGTTTTAAAAGCAGGATATCTTTCTGAACATCAAAAACTGCATTTCCAGCAAAAAGTCGAACAGCTGAAAATTTTAAATAATCCTTTGCTTATAACCCCTTTGTTTTTTGAGGAAAAAGGAAATATCCAGTTTATTGCCAGGGACTATTTTGAAGGTATTCCTCTAAATGAATGGGCCGCCGGCCAAACGAAAATTTCTCTTGATAATTTTTTTACTATTAGTTCTTTATTAGCGCGGGCACTGCATCAAGTTCACGAAGCCGGAATTATTCATGGGGGCGTTAAGCCTCACAATATATTGATTCATCCTGAAAGTCTTACTATTCGTTTAATTGATTTTATAACCAGCCTTGATGTTAGGGAAGTAAGCCATTTTATCTACGAGCATTCTTTTGTTGAGGGGACTTTGGCATATACCTCTCCGGAACAGACCGGGCGCATAAATCACAGAGTCGGTTTTTCTTCCGACCTCTATTCTTTGGGGATTGTTTTTTATGAATTGTTAACCGGGAAACTTCCCTTTTTTTCTCTCGATCCTCTGGAACTAATACATTTTCATCTGGCGGAAGAGGCCGTAGAGGTTAGTAAATTAAATCATGAAATTCCCGGAATGGTTAGTAAGATGGTTGCCATGCTGATTCTTAAACAGCCTGAAAAACGTTACCAGAGCGGAGCCGGACTGCTTGCTGATATTTCGCAATGCAGTAATGAATATTCAGCCGGAGAGGGTGTCTCAGAGTTTCCTTTGGGCAGGTATGACTATACCCATAGAGTTACCTTTGTTTCAAAAATGGTTGGGCGTGATGATGAGACAAAGACAATTTTGAATGAATGTAGTCAAGCAGCTAATGGTTCTTTCCGCACTTCGTTTATTTCCGGGCTTCCCGGTATTGGTAAGACCCGCCTGATTCAAGAACTTCAGAAACCAATTGTGGAACACAAGGGATATTTTACTTCAGGGAAATTCGATCTTTACCAGAAGAATATTCCTTACAGTGCCTTGATCCAGAGTTTACGGAACTTAATCAGGACATTTTTGACAGAAAGTGATGAAAGGGTTAAAGCCTGGAAACAGAAAATACTCGAAGCTGTCGGAACTAACGGGAAAGTAATAACAGATGTTATTCCGGAACTGGAGATATTAATTGGGCCTCAGCCGGAAATCAAGCAGCTGCCGCCGGTAGAATCAAAAAACCGCTTTAACAGCTTTTTTAGTAAATTTTTAACCTGTCTGGCTGGAGAAGAAAATCCTTTGACACTTTTTATAGATGATCTCCAGTGGTGTGATGCTGCCA
>JAGLRQ010000009.1 GCA_023136205.1 Candidatus Auribacterota bacterium | reverse complement strand
TAGGTGAAGGGAAAAAGCATATAAAGGATTAAAAGCATATTTTTCCTGTTGAGTGCTTTTTAATACATAAGTTAGGAGATATGGCAGAGTGAGAAATTTCTGTTTGTTTATGTTTATTGTGTTTGTGATGGGATCTGTTACGTCATGCGGGAAAGAGCATTCTGTGGAAGCGGTAAAGGATAATTCGGGGCCTGTCCCTGAGGTTAAGAAGATCGACGCGGAAGGGTTAGACAGGCTGCTTGCTGACAACAAAGGCAAGGTTATAATCCTGAATATTTTTACTACATGGTGTTTTTACTGTAAAAAGGAGATGCCGGGTTTTATAGATTTACACGAAAAGTATAAAGATGAAGGGTTGGAATCTATTGCTGTTTCCGTAGATAAGGCAAATGTTGATAAAATACAAAGATTTGTTGAGAAAAATAAGATAAATTTCCCTGTTTTTTTAAGTTCCGGAGGGATAGTCTCTAAATATTCAGTTACCGGGCTTCCCCATACGGTAATTTATGACAGGAGCGGAAAAGCGGTAAAAACACATGTTGGCTTTGGGAGTAAGGATTTTTTTGAGGAAGAGATAAAAAAGCTGCTTTAATCCAGAGAGATTTTTTTAAGCCCTTCGATAGACCGCAATTCTTTAAAAAGTTTTTTTGTCCCTGCTTCTTTTATTACGCGTACGATTGTTCTTAATTCCGTTATTCCCTTCTCGATATCTTCTACTATGCTCAGGTCGCTTGTGCCGACATCGTTTTTTTCAAGCACTTTTATGGTTTTTCCGACTACTCCGGAGTGACTGTCCATGATTATGGTGAGAGCTTTTACAATTCTGCCGGTGAAAACTTTTGATTCAATGATAGTAACTACATTAAGAGTGAGAAGCAGTATTGTAACAGCAAAAATTGAAGCGGCATACATGCCGGCACCTATAGTAAGGCCGATGGCGGCAGTTGTCCAGATACTTGCCGCGCTTGTCAATCCTTTTACGTTGAATCCCAGGCGAAAGATAGCTCCGGCCCCTAAAAAACCGATACCTGTGACTACTTGTGCGGCTATTCTGCCGGGATCCCCCCCGCTTTTTGACGGTAAATAGATGGAAAGTAACATGAGAAGTGTGGCTCCAACACAGATAATCATGTGGGTTCTTAAACCGGCAGGCTTTGTATGCCTTTCCCTTTCTGATCCAACAATCGCGCCGGCCAGCACCGCAAATATCAGGCGGAAACACATAACCCGATAAGTTAATTCCGAGGCAAATAGGATTTCGTTAAAATAACAGGCCACGTTTTCCATGGTTAAAAATATAACACAGCGCGGAGCTTTATATCAATTAATATTAATAATGAAAAGTGTTGTCACTGTATAATTGATAAATTATAATAAATATCCTGTGACAATTTTATCCACGTCCATGCTAACTTATGAATATTTAAAGGAGGCTTCTTTAAATGAAAGTGGAAATTCGCGAAGAAGTTCGTGAGAACTGGGGGAGTAGAACCGGTTTTGTTCTTGCCGCGGTAGGATCTGCTGTCGGCCTCGGAAATTTATGGGGTTTTCCGTACAAGCTTTATTCCTACGGTGGAGGTGCTTTTCTAATCCCTTATATAATAGCAATGTTCCTTATAGGGATTCCTCTGATGATATTGGAATTTTCAGTTGGACACATGACACAGCGGGCAGCACCTGATGCCTTTCGCCAATCTAACAGACACTTTGAATTTATAGGGTGGTGGGGCGTTTTGCTTGGATTTGTGATTATCACGTATTATCCTGTAATTCTTGCCTATTGCTTTAACTTTCTGTGGTACAGCCTTGTCGGGATTTTTAAACACGGCGGGAATCTGCCCTGGGCCGGAGAGGGAATGGCAGGAGTTCAGCAGGCAAAAGCTTTTTTCTTTAATAATTACCTGAATTTTAATGGGAGTTTTGAGCTTGGTAAGATTCAGTGGCATATAGTTGTTACTCTTGCAATAAGCTGGGCTGCTATGTATTTATGCATATGTAAGGGTGTGAAAATGGTTAGCAAAGTTGTATGGATTACCGTTCCGCTTCCCCTGGTTATGCTTGCCATACTTGCAATTAGAGGCCTTACTCTTCCCGGGGCCGGCCAGGGTATAGGATATTATTTAAATCCTGACTGGAGTCTTCTTGCTGAACCGACTACCTGGCGGTGGGCGTTTGGACAGGTATTTTTCTCAATGAGCCTTGCGTTTGGAGTAATGATTACCTACGCGAGTTTTTTGCATAGGAAAAGCGATATAAATAATAATGCGACGATAATTGGACTTGCCGATTTCGGAACAAGTTTTATCTGCGGCATTGCAGTATTCGCGACTTTGGGAGGTATGGCATATGCTGCTCAGGCGGCCGGCAATCCCATACCCGTATCCGAGGTTGTTGATAAAGGCCCGGGCCTCGCGTTTGTAGCTTTTCCTTATGCTCTTGCCCAGCTTCCTTATTCCGCGTGGTTCAGTTTTATATTTTTTCTTACCCTTGTTACTCTCGGCGTGGATTCGGCTTTTTCGATAACAGAAACTATTCTTGCGAGCATTGTTGATAAAACGGGATGGAAAAGGTCGAATGTTCTTATAATCATGAGTATTATAGGGTTTTCAGCAGGCCTTATCTTTTGTACTAACGGCGGCCTTAGCTGGCTCGATCTTGCTGATGGAGTGATCAATGGTACTTGGGGAATTGCTTTACTTGGACTTCTTGAATGCCTGGTTCTTGGATGGCTTTACCGTACACGGCTTTTAAGAATACACGCAAACGAAAGAAGCGATTGGAAAATTGGGGTTTGGTGGGATATTTTGATAAGGGTGATTATTCCCGTAGTGCTTTCCGCGCTTTTTATATGGAGTCTGTTTGATGATGTTTCGAAAACAGGCGGCTTATTACATAAAGTTGATGGCAGCTGGGATGGCCCTGGCTGTATAGGGCTTGCAATTGCCATTATTGTTCCCGTGATTTCTATCTTTATTTCATATAAAAAACATATAAAACGTAAAAGCGATCTTCCCCCCTCGGAACCTCATGGAAAAATTTTGGGAAGAGAGTTTGGGAAAAGGGCTTTGTGGATAAGCTTATTTGGCATAATTCTTATTGTTATCACATTTGTTAAAACCGTTCTGTTAAAGGAGGAGGTGTTGGCAGGGAATATGTCTGTGATTCATGGGAAGTCGGTTCCCGCCCTTTGTCTTTTATCTTTCATTATTTGCTTTGTAATAATGCTTTTATCAGGAAGGAAGGTTTTTGGGGCGGAGACTGATAAATCGAGGCCCAGCTTCTGGCTCAGGTCTTCCGCGGCGGTTGGCACATTTGGCACGGGGAGCTCGGCGGGGTTAGTTCTCGCGTATGTAACGCTGGAACATGTCCAAAGGGCCGGTGAAAGACATATTGACTTATCAGGAACTTCCTTTATTATACTTGCAGTAGTAGGCCTTCTTGTTGTTGGCGGTTTGGGATGGTGTTTTATTCGAGCCCTCAACCCGGTTTCAGCGTTGAGGCGTAATTAGGAGTAATATGCGATGGGCGTTAAGGGAAAAAAACAAATTTGCATAAAGAAAGGTGTGTTTTATAAAGACGGTATTCCCTTTATATTGTTATCTGCCGACTATCCCTATTACAGGGATTCAAGGCATATATGGAGTAAGAAACTTGATTTATTGAAGGAGATGGGTGTTAATACCGTCACCTTCTATGTTCCATGGAGGCACCATTCTTATTTCCCCGGAGAGTATGATTTTAAAGGACAAACTGTTCCCAATACAGATGTTATAAGATTTATAGACTTAATTGCTCAGAAGGGGTTGTATTGTATCGTAAAACCCGGCCCGCTTATTCACGCTGAAACGAATTACGCCGGCCTGCCGGATTATGTTGAGCCGGCGGCTGAAAACAGAATAGAACCGATGAGAAACGCGAAAGGTGAACCTGCCATTTGGCATAAGCCTCTTCCAGCGCCTCTTAATGAAACCTTTCATGAACATATAAAGAACTGGCTGAATGCTTTTTCCGGCCATGTTGTACAGGGAAGGCAGTATCCTGAAGGCCCGGTAATCGGGGTACAGCTTTTGAATGAAGGCATTTATACATTTTGCCCCCCTGAAATTACAGGGTACGATTATTCCCGCAGTGGATCTGGGGAATTTTCAAAGTTTCTTAAATCTAAGTATAGGATAATTAGAGAATATAATTCGAAAAACGGGACAAAAATCCGGAATTTTGAAGAGGTTTTTCCGCCGGAGAATTTTGAATGTAAAGATATAAGGTCCATAAGGAAAAATATTGATTGGGCCCAGTTTTCAGGGGTGTTTTACAAGGAGGTTTTGTCAAAATGTTCATCGTATATGCCTGGGACAAGCGTTCCCCTCGTAGTTAACTGGAATCCTTTATCTACCAATTGCGCTGATACTTTCTTTAGCAGGAGCGATTTCTCAGTTTTTGGTGATATTGCCTCCTGGGGATTTACAAACTGGACTAAATATCCGTATAAGGATGAAGAATCGTATATCAAGTACCAGATAATGGCGGGAAAGCATCCGGGTGTGTGTCTTGAAGAAAACTGGGGTTTTAGCAAGATTTATGACAAAATATTCGGCAGTTCAATTCCAAGTTTTTATCAGAG
Source organism: Candidatus Auribacterota bacterium (assembly GCA_023136205.1). GTDB lineage: Bacteria > Auribacterota > UBA6266 > UBA6266 > UBA6266 > JAGLRQ01. The sequence continues at coordinate 21,705 of JAGLRQ010000009.1, read as the reverse complement.
CATGCTTTACTTTGCTTACGGGGCTAAAGGCATGAATTATTATACCGGTGTCGCGACAGACTCGTGGGATATAAATATTGATTCATATCATGAGAAACCTTATCCTGCCTCGGCTCCTGTTAGCGCGAACTCGGAAAAGACGGATAAATTTTATACTGCATCTCTAATAAACGAGTTTTTCAGTAACTGTTCCCCAAATGCGGTTGAATCGAAAGTTGAATATGATGTTTTCTGGGGTTGTTATATGCCATATGCCTGGGCAGCCTCATGGAGAGCAGAGTCTGAGAAGTGGCAAAAAGCAGGGATAAAAGCAAAACCCGAATGTATAGAGACAGGATTGATACCTCTTATGCTTGAAGCTGATAAAAGGATGTCCAAGGTTGGGATAAAATATCTTGTGAATGAAAAAGTTTCGGAGCTTCTTGAAGCAGATAAAATTGTGTTGAAATTATCGGATTGGATGGACAAAAATACTCAGGCCAAGTTAGTAAATTATGTAAAATCGGGGGGGAAACTTTTTATTTACGGAACAGTCCCTTATTTGAAAGATGATTTTAAGCCGTGTTCTGTTATGATGAGCGCGATTAAGCTTAAAAAAGAAGAGATTGGAAAGGCGTTTGAAAAGAAAATAGGCAGGGGCAGAATAGTATTCTATCCGGGGCCTATTTTAAAAAATGAAAAACTGATTTCTTCTATTCTCGGAAGCAGGCCCAAAAAAACTCCCGGATTTGATGTCGTAAAGTCCAGGAATAAAGAAACAAGACTTATTTATTTTATTTCAAGGGATGAGAAGACTTCCAGTTTTTTCGAGAAGATAGGAAGAGAAATGTTGGAAATTACGGGTGTCCCGGGGGGAGCTTCTGTGGCCAGGGTTAAAAAGGGCAAAATTGAGGGGTTTCTTATAAAAGGAATTAATGACCTTAAAAAAAATACCGTTGCTCCGTCCCTGAAATTCGGAGATTGGGGAATTTCTTTATCCAAAGGCGGTGACATGGTTGTAAATTTGTCGGGCAAGCAAATGGAAGTGTCCGTATTGTGTGATGTAGAAAACGTTAGTATGAAGGTTCAACCCGGAAAACTAAAACCGGCAAAGGTTTTAAAGAAGAGCAGGAATATTACGGAAGAGGTAAAAGTTATAAAAACCCGGGAAAGTTTTTCTTTCGGAGTCGAATCTCTTAAGAAGGGATTCAAATATGAGATTATATTTAAATGATGCGGGAGTAGGGAGTAAAGAGAGATGAAAGGTTTTCTGTTCTTGTGGTGTATGTTTTTGAGTTGTTCCTTATACGCGGGGGAATTTTTTGAAAGTATGACTAATGCCCAGAATGCTTACATAGAGGAGAATTATATCGAAGCGTGTGATCGGCTTAAAGATGCAATACGCTTTAGCTGGGAAAAAGTGGATTTGCAACCGCGTAATGTGCATTTTATAAAAGGCGGGGCTTCGGGGTTTAACAATTATATGGTCAGAGAAGAGCTGCCGTTTATAAACGGTGAGCAGATACATGTTTATCTGGAACCCATAGGATTTACCGTAAAAAAAGAGAGTGATGGATATATTGCCAGCTTGACTGCTGATTACAGGCTTGTTGATATAAATAAAAATGTTCTTGCTGAAGAAAAAGGGTTTGGTGATTTCGAGTATAAAGAAATATCTTTTTTCACAGAGATATCGCTTAATATGAATTTTGATTTTGAAGGGCTTGTTGAAGGAAAATATACTCTTGAAATCACGATTGCGGATAAGCTGTCCGGGAAGAGTTGTACGGCAAGAAAGGATTTTGACTTTGTTTTAAAAGATTCAAAAGAAGAATTGGCTACAGAGAGCATAGAGGGTACGGAGAAGAGATTAAAAAAGAAGATTGAACCACAGATGAACACAGATAGTAAAATTGTTAATTAAAAAACAAAAATTACAACCACAAATTACACAAATCTTCACAAATAAAAAAATAATTATAAAAGCTTTTTAGTTTATTTAAATCTGTGGTTAGAAAATTAGTCCTTTAAAGTCATAAAAAATCAGTGTTAATCATATGAAGTATCTGCTTATATCCAATCCCGTCGCAGGGAAAAATTCCAAAAAGAAAACTAAAAAAATAGCATCCTATCTTTCTTCTTTTGGGGCGGAGGTTTCAATTGAAACCACTTTATATAAAGGCAGCGCCACAAATCTTGCCGCGCAAGCTTACTCCAGAAAAGTGGATGCGGTAATAGTGCTTTCGGGTGATGGAACTATTAGCGAAGCGATAAACGGAATGGCCGGCATTGATGTCCCTATTGGTATTATTCCTGTAGGGACGGCTAATGTTTTTGCCGGGGAACTGGGTATATCGGAAAACATATATAAGGCCGCTGATGTAATATTAAGAGGCAAAGAGAAAAGGATAAGCCTTGGAGTAATAAATGGAACGTACTTTATGTTAATGGCAAGTTGCGGGTTTGATGCTGAGGTGGTTAGTTCGATTAATCTTAAACTTAAGTCAAAGATAGGAAAGTTAGCTTATATCGCGTCTGCTGCCGCGGTTTTAAGAAGGTATAATTTTCCTGAGGTAAATGTTTGCATAGATCAAAGAAGGGAGTATAAAGGGAGTCTTGTTGTGATCAGTAATGCGAAGTACTATGCCGGAAAATTTGTAATGGCTCCCCATGCTTCTACCGATGACAAATTTCTTGATGTCTGTATATTTACGAAGAGAGGAAGAGGGCAGATGTTAAGATATCTGTGGGGCTTGTTTACAAAGAGACATCATAAATATAAAGATGTTGTTTACGTTAAGGCAAGGCATGTAAGGATGTCTTCCGTGGAAAAGGTAAATGTCCAGGTGGATGGTGACCCGTTTTGCCGGCTTCCTGCTGATGTGAGTGTTGTGCCGAAGATATTGAGGGTTTTTTGCCCATGAAAAAGATTTTTATTTTCCATGCTACCTATGGTTCCGGGCACAAAAGGGCGGCGGAAGCTCTTTATGAGTATATGAAAAAGAGATTTCCCGAGTTTGACATCCGTATTTTTGATTCCCTTGATTATGTTTCGCCCATTTACAGAATGGTAACGCAAAAATCATATTACTGGAGCGTTGAAAGGGCACAATTTATCTGGAAAGCAATATTTAGTTTTGTGAATAGGGCAAAGCCGGGAGGTTTTTATTATACATGCCAACAGTATATCGACCTTTTTTTCGCCGGAAGATTGAGAAAAATGTTGAAGAAAGAACAGCCTGACTGTTTAATCTCTACACATTTTCATCCTGGGGAAATTGCCTGCTGCTTAAAAGAAAAGGGTGATATCAATTCATTCTTAGGATGCGTGATAACAGATTATATGGCTCATTCAATCTGGTTTCGGAAGAATATAGACGCCTATTTTGCCGCTTCAGAGTTTGTCAGGGACGGTTTGGTGAAACTTGGCGCGGATCCCGGCAGGATTTTTATAACAGGAATTTCGATAGGGGAGCAGTTCCGCACGGATCCTGAGATAAAGGATATTAAACCCTATATGAAAAAAAGAAACATTCTTTTTATCGGAGACTATGCAGCTGATAGAAAATTTAAGGCCGGAATGAAAAAAGAGCTTGAAATATATCCGGATACAGGTGTGTTTTTGCTTTCAAGAAAAATAGATAAATATGTTGAAACAGAAGGGGCTTGTATAGCAAAACACAATATATTCTGTTCTAATCTTAGAACTGATGTGGAAAAGTTCTATAAAGCCGCTGACATAGTGGTTACAAAATCCGGCGGGCTTACAACATCGGAGTTGACCGCGATGGGCAAACCTATGGTTATTTATAGGCCTATTCCCGGACAGGAAGAAGCAAATTGTGAGGAACTTCTAAAAAGGAGTGCCGGCATAAAAATAAAAAAGAGAAATGAGCTTGTAAAAAAATCCTTTGAGCTTGCTCATGATAGTAAACGCTTGAATCAGATGAGTGAGAATTCAAAACGTCTTGGGAAAGCAAACGCGACATTTGATATTTCTGAGAAGATAATTAGTAGATGTTGATATTTTAAAATTTTTGCCCCTTTTGCAAAAAATAGAAGCGTCCCCCTTCACCCCCTTTACCTTTGTTAGGCAAAATAATAGATAAAATTGTGGGAAATGATATAATCTTAATATGATTGTTGAATCTGACAAAAAAATAATAGAGGAAATATCCAAGCGGTATCACGCAACGCGGGTTGTGTTATTTGGATCCAGTGTGTCTTCGTCCAAAGAAAGTCGGGATATTGATATTGCCGTGGAAGGAGTTTCTTCAAAAGACTTCTATCGCTATTACGGAGATCTTATATTCGCACTATCAAAGCCTGTGGATATTGTTGATCTTTCAAGCACATCAAAATTCACAAGACTAATCAGGCATGAGGGAGTATTTCTCTATGGCTGATTATAAAATGTGTATCGAGGCTGAATAGGGAAAACTTTCCATTTATTGACAATGTTATGTTTTAAGGAAAACCGATCTGATGGCAGAACAAATGAGACTTGAAATAAAGATGTCCAGCATGACAGGGACTGCAAGACCTGTGACGCTCAGAAGGGTACTTCCAAAAGATAAACAGGCCAAGGAACTTTTCATTGCCGAACAATTCGCACGCGTGCAAACAATTGCAGGCGCTGTTCTTACTGAAATAAGAATAAACCCTGATGATAGTGAAGGCAAAGCGGATGTTCTTGCCAAGGCGAACGGAAAACTCGTAGGAGTCCAATTGACTGAACTGAAAATCCAGCACAGACCGGCATCTGCAGACCGTGCGAGGAAAATGACAGAAGCTCTTCTATCGGCTATACTAAATTGTGTTCAGCCCGATTATCGAATTATGGTCAATATTCGCTCTTCCACAGACTATAGAAACGAAAATCTCAAGATTGTCGGTAAGAGGATAGAAATGCTCGGCAAAACGATTGCAAGCGGTATCGAGAAGTCATCTTTCTCGCCAAGCCCTGCGGATTATTTTGACAAAACAAAGACAGGCCTTAGGCCAAATCCCTTGCCTATCCCAGAAGGTCTGAAAGACGTAATAACGGGTGTCGAGCTTCAGAAGATTCCAGAAGGAGATAATACGCTATGTCACGGCAGAAATAACATATTCATCAACTTCAATTTTGATATAGTCGTGGCCTCAGATGAAATGGACGAAAGGCTGGTCTCTCAGGTGTTCGAAAAGAAGGAGAAATCCGTTGCTGACACACTCTTAATTTGGGTGTGCGACAGAGATTTCTGGGGGCAGCAAGAGAAAATCTACAAGCTTTTCGTGGCATATGCAGATAAAAGTCAATTCGACAATATTTATCTCTTCTTTTTCATTGATGCTGAAAAGATATTTGACGCGAACAAGAAGGTATATGTTGTCCGGGAAAGAAAATGAAATGAGTTTTAAACGACTAAGGGAAGAGATAGAGGCTAAAGATTGGCTAAAGAAGCACCTTTCTAAAAAATCGATTTTAAAATACATAGTAATTTTATTCGTCATTTGTCTAGTTTGGGATTTCAATCGGTATTGTGGCGTTTGTTCTTTGGCTGATGATATATATCCTGAGATTTTGTCAAACTTATCTGAATTACATCTAATTATTACTCAAGAAAATAAATCCCAAAATATTGATTATTCAAAATACAAGTTAATATTATCAACGTACGACAAGGGAGTTAAGACTAATAAAAAAATTGTTGATCGCCAAATCACAAATTTTTATACTAACCTCAAAAAAATTGAGGTTTTAAAGAATAAAGAAGACTTTGAAAAAATATTAGATCAAGGTGAGGATGTAAAATATAAGCTTAATTATTATTTTGGTTGCCAAGATTATTTCGATGATTTAAAAGAAATGAAAAATAGACCCCGTGTGGCCAGTCAAAATACTGCAGTTTGTCGACTTTATTTAAGAAATTATTTTAGATATTGGTTTTTGTAAAATAACAAAACACATAATAATAGTTATGTAAACAAAAAAAGATGTCATATTTAATGCATATTGGGTTTGATAATAGTGCTAGACTTTATAAAAATGTTTATTATTTTGAGTACAAAGGAATTCAATACAAACTTATCCAGAACAATCCACGGAAATGGTGTGATGTTCTAATTACAATTATACCCAGCTACCATGATAAAAAACTAAAAAATAGAGCATATAATATTGCTTCCGAATTTATCAGTGCATTAAGCTGGGAAAATTTTGCCATGGCTACTGTTTCAGAAATTGGAGGAAGTAGCGCTAAAGATAATATATGTTTAAGAAATGCAAAATGTAATATGTTTGATTTACCTAAAATACCATATTTGGGATCAGCGTCAGGAAACAATATTTCTAGAATGCCCAAGATTGAAAATGAAGGGCAAAGAACTGCTTTGACTCTATATAGACAAGCATTAAGTTCAAACAATGATTACCTGTCGTTTTTATTTTTTTGGCAAGTTCTTGAAGTAGGGGGTAAAAATCCAATTGGTTGGATTAATAAAATAAACAAAAATGGTAAAATAAGATTTGCAATCTCAGAATCAGATTTAAAAAGGTTGCCATTAAATCAGAAAGATTTAGGAAATTATTTTTACGATGATTGTCGTAACGCAATCGCTCATATAAATAGAAGGCCGGGAAAAACAAAAATAGAAATAGATACTCGAGAAGATAACATTAGAATGAGCTTAAGTGTATATGCAATAGAGTTAATTGCTAGATACTATATCAAAAACGAATTAAGTTTAAATAAAGAGATGTGGTTAGTTCGTAAAAAAGGAAAAGGTTTCCCAATTTATGTTGATAAGGAATATTTGAAAAATAATCCTTGTACTTTTGCTTATAATCATATGACTACAAAAAAGTTATTAAAAAAGAAAAATCAAATATAACAAAACTCATAAAAATCAATTTAAGTTGAAAACATTATGAGTAAAAAAGATGAAAGAGGTTTTTGATTGCGTAACCGGTGATTCTAATGAAGACACTCAATACAATTAAATATTTTATTTTAATATCATCATTGATTTTTCTTTTTATTAATTACAAAATATCAGCAGGATTATTTATCTTAAGCACAATACTCCATGTTATTCCACTTGGACCATATCATTTGTTAAAAGTAATAATTGGATACTTGTTGATAGGTGCACTTATTTGCTTTTTTATAAATTGGGAAATGGCTATTTTATTAATCATATGTTCAATTGTTATCGCAAAATTTACTTTGTGGTCTAAGAAAGTAAATGATGAATATTATAGTCAAGAGGATAAAACTAAAGTAAATTAATATTAAGCAAAAACACATAACAATCCACTTAACCCGACGCGTTATAACGCCTGTGGCGCTTTCGCGATTATATTGTAGTACACGCGCGGGTTAGCTTTAAGTTATGCTGAAAAAAAAGAAGGATAACTATGATTACCAAAAAACTATCTGAAGTCGAAGTTATGAACAATACTCATGGTGTCGATGCCCGTAATCTTTACAATACGGAAGAAGCTATGATTACAGTTATTACATTGGAACCCGGGCAATCATTGAAGCGCCATATTACTCCTGTTAATGTAGCATTTTACGTGATCGAGGGGACAGGGGTAGTGGAAATTGGTGACGAGAAGATGAAAGTCGCGAAAGACACACTTATTGAAAGTCCGAAAAACATCGTACATTGCTGGTATAATGAAAGCAGTGATCCATTAAAGTTTATAATAGTAAAAGCACCCAGGCCAACAAAAAAGACTGTGTTTATAAGTAATTAAAGTTGAGTATAGCCAGGTGCTCCAGCCGACAGAAACCCGCGGATTTTTGCGGCTAAGCTTAAATATTATACGTATAAAAAAGGAGAAAAAATGAAAATTAAATTTACGCTTATTCTGGTTATTGTGGTATTTATCTTCTCAATGGCCTCTCTTTCTTTTGCGGATACAAATGGTGACCTACAAACAGTAGTCAAAGGTAACAGCAATTTTGGTTTTGATTTATATCAAGAACTCAAAGGGGAAAAAGGAAATTTATTTTTCTCACCCTACAGTATCTCCACAGCACTTGCAATGACTTATGCCGGCGCGAAAGGCCGAACTGAAAAAGAAATAGCAGAAGTTTTGCATTTTTCTTTAAGCCAGGGGCCGCTGCACGCGTCATTTTCCAATCTCCAGTCAAAATTAAATGCTATCCAAAATAAAGGTTATATCAGACTCAGCATAGCTAATTCATTGTGGGCGCAAGAGGGTTATCACTTTCTGGACACTTTTTTTGATATAACTAAAAAGTATTATGGCGCCGGTTTAAATTTTGTTGACTTTGAAAAAGAAACCGAAGCCGCGAGAATAACCATCAATACATGGGTAGAAAGCGAAACACAACAGAAAATTAAAGAATTAATCAAGCCGGGCACGATCGATCTACTTACAAGATTGGTTCTCTGCAATGCAATCTATTTCAAGGGAAACTGGTTGAGTCAATTCGATAAAAAAAGAACCATGGAATCTGATTTTTATGTTTCCCCTGATAAAAGAATAAAAGTTTCCATGATGAACAAAAAATCATACTTTAAATTTCGAGATTTCAACGACTTTAGAGCTATAGAATTACCCTATGAAGGCAATGATTTATCTATGATTATTTTTCTGCCTGAAAAAGTTGATGGTTTAGCAGATCTTGAAAGAAGCTTAACAAATGATAATGTAAAAGAGTGGATGGGTGAACTCTTGAATTCTTACGAATCAGAAATATTGGTAAGTTTACCCAAATTTAAAATCACATGCGAGTTTGAATTAGCAGATGTTCTTGCTAAAATGGGTATGCCAAGCGCTTTTTCTCTTCCACCGGCTGATTTTTCCGGGATGATCGGCAAAAGAGATTTTTTTATAAGTAACGTTATTCACAAAGCTTTTGTGGATGTCAATGAGGAAGGAACAGAAGCTGCTGCCGCAACGGCGGTTGCTATGATAGAATGTATTAGCAAAATTTTATTGTTTCAAGCAGATCATCCTTTTGTATTCTTAATACGTGAAAATCAAACAGGAAGCATTCTGTTTATTGGAAGAATTGCTGATCCGACAAAATAAAAACGTATATGTAAAAGGTATTTTAAAAAATTGGCAGGAATTAACCGATTTTAAACAAGATAACTAAGTGTTCTGTCCCTATACCTATACGATTCTCTATATACAGTTTTTAGCAGGACATAACTTCAACCAGCTTCAGCAATGATTTATCAATTGGCTTTTTCTTCTCCCAGGCTATTTCAAGGGGATTGGTAATCACTTCATTTGTTTGTATTCCCACCATAGCGCATTTGGTTCCGTTGATGAGTTCTTCTACCGCGGCGCTGCCGAGTCTAGTTGCCAGTATCCTGTCCAGGGCGGATGGTATCCCGCCTCTTTGCTGATATCCGATAACAGATACCCTGGTTTCATACCCTGCTTTTTTTCTTATTTTTTCCGCTACTTCGAGGGCATTTCCCGCATCGTCCCCTTCTGCCACGATTATAATTGAACTAACTTTGCCTCTTTTTTTGTAGTTCTGCAGTTGTTTAATTATTTTTGTTATGTTTGTGGGTGTTTCCGGAAGGAGGGCATCTTCCGCGCCCCCCGCGATAGCGCTTGCAAGGGCGATAAATCCCGCGTGCCGCCCCATGACTTCGATGAGAAAAAGCCTATTATGTGAAACTGCTGTGTCCCTTATTTTGTCTATTGCTTCTATTGCGGTATCAATGGCTGTGTAAAAACCAATGGTATAATCTGTTCCGGCAATGTCATTATCAATTGTTCCCGGGACTCCGATTACCGGAAAATCAGTTTCTTGATGAAGCTCATGAGCACCTCTGTAACTGCCGTCTCCGCCTATAACAATGAGGCCGTTAACCCGGTGTTTCTTTAGAGTGTTAAAAGCTTTTTTTCTGCCGGCTTTTGTTTTAAACCCTTTACTTCTGGCGGAGTATAAAATAGTTCCGCCCCTGTTAATAATTCCTCCCACAGATCTGCTGATAAGAGGGGTGGTAATATTTTTTATCAGCCCGTCATATCCCCATTTGACTCCGATAACTTCTATCTTGTGGTAAATAGCTGTCCTGACGACTGCCCTTATCGCGGGATTCATTCCCGGGCTGTCCCCTCCGCTTGTCAAAACTGCAATTTTTTTAAGCTTTTTTATCTTTTTCCCGGGCATGAAATTCCTCCGTATCTTTAATATTTTTTTTTATTCTCCAATTATCTGAACTACAATTGTTCTGTCTCTTGTGCGGTTATCGAAATCCACGAGGATTATCTGCTGCCATGTGCCCAGCAAAAGAGTTGCTTTGTCGAAAGGAATTGTAAGAGACGGGCCCAGCAGAGTTGCTCTTGCATGTGAGTGTCCGTTGCCGTCATGCCATGTTTCTTCGTGATGATAGGGTATATTTTCAGGTGCTATCCTGTCAAAAAGCGATTTTATGTCTTTTACCAGGCCCGGTTCATATTCGACAGTTGTAAGCGCCGCGGTAGAGCCGGAAACGAAAATACACACTATTCCCGAGGTAAGGTTACTTTTTTGGACCTCTATCCCAACACTTTTAGAGATATCTATAATATCTCCATGTCCTTTTGTAGAAATATTGATATAAGAAGTTTTTACGCTCATTATGTTTACTATTCTATAGGATTATCCGATTAAAATAAATAGTATTTGCTTTTTTTATTAAAAATGAGTATATTTCTGACTCTTTTGCGAATAATTAAGTTAACCTTGCAAAAAGGGGTTCTAAGCGTTAAAATTGCCCTTCTTATGTGTATATGGTATATGGCCTTTAATATAAGCATAATATGTATTATAATAAAGGTAAAGATATTTGGGTTTTAATCCGGGGGTATAATAATATGGATAGAAAGTTAAAGTTAGGGTTGCCGAAAGGGAGTCTCCAGGAGTCTACTTTTGATATGCTCAGAAAAGCGGGGTATTCGGTAAGCGTAGGGGATCGATCTTATAAACCTTCTATAGACGATTTAGAAATTTCCCCTTTACTAATAAGAGCTCAGGAGATGGCAAGATATGTGGAGCAGGGGGTTATTGACGCGGGCATAACAGGGAAAGACTGGGTTGAAGAGTGCGGAGCAAAGGTTGTAGAAGTATCGGACCTTGTATATGCAAAGCAGGGAATGAGGCCTGTTCGGTGGGTGCTTGCGGTGCCGGTTAATTCAAAAATAAGGTCTGTCAAGGATCTTAATGGGAAGAGGATAGCTACCGAAGCGGTTAATTTGGCAAAAAAATATTTAAAAAAAAATAAAGTAAAGGCTGAAGTAGAATTTTCCTGGGGGGCGACGGAGATAAAAGCTCCTGAACTTGTGGACGCTATAATAGAACTTACAGAAACAGGTTCGTCATTGAAAGCAAACAATTTAAGGATAGTTGATACTGTGTTAGAATCAACTACCAGATTTATCGCGAACAAAAAAGCCTGGGAAAATTCCTGGAAAAGAGTGAAAATTGAGAAGCTTGCCATGCTTCTTGAAGGAGCTCTGAAAGCTGTAGGGAAAGTCGGAGTAAAAATGAATGTTTTTGAGAAAAGTTTAAGCAAGGTTATAAAAACTCTGCCTTCTCTGACATCTCCGACAGTATCACATCTCAATAAAAAGGGATGGCTTGCTTTGGAAGTTGTTATGGATGAAAGTATTGTGAGGGACATGATTCCTGAGCTTAAAAAAGCCGGTGCTGTGGGGATAATTGAATATCCATTGAACAAAGTTATAGACTGAAAAGTAGAGAAAAATAAAAAGGTTGTTTTTCTCGGGATTAACTTAAAAGGAGGAAGCAGGATGCCTTGCGGAAGAAAGCATAGAAAATCGAAAATTAATAAGCACAAGCGTAAAAAAAGAAGCCGCGCTAATCGTCATAAGAAAAAATAATAGGGAGTGATGTGATTTGAAATCATTCTTGAAAAGTTGTGTTTTTATCCTGACATTAACTCTGGGTTCTCTTTGTTGCTTTTCGGCTCAAAAAATATCAAAAATTTTGCCGGAAGAGGAACACAAAATCGCGGAACTTATTTCTACTCGTTCGGTAGCGCATTATATGGCGGGAGTAATTTACGAACTAAATGGAGAGTTAGAAAAAGCTTTAGAACAATATTCTGAGGCCTACAAAGCTGAACCGGCCAATATAAATATATTATATCGCCTTGGCAATACGCAATTTCGTCTCCAAAAATTCGATGAAGCGGAAAAAAGTTTTGTTACCGCTACCAGGATTTTCCCTGACAAATATTTAGCACATTTTCTTTTGGCTATGGTTTATGATTTGCGCGGCAAGTTAAAGGAAGCGGAGACGAGTTATAAAAAGGGTATAAGCTATGCCCCGGAGAATCTTGCCGGGTATACCGGCCTTGGGTCGATTTATGTTAAGCAGGGAAAAATAGATGAAGCGATAGAAATTTATAAGAAAGCGCTTCGTTTCTACCCTGATGATGAAGGGCTGTGGTTTAAGGCAGGATTACTTTACGCTGAGCGAAAGGAAAGGAAGAAAGCTATAGAATATCTTTCGAAAGCTGTTGAGCTTAATCCTGATTGGCTGCAGTCGGAACTTATGCTTGCCGTTGAGCTGGAGCTTGATGGAAGGTTTGAGGAAGCTTTTAAGTTTTATGAAAAATCCGCGGAATTGATGCCTTCCGATATAAGTATTTACGCGAAGCTTGCTGAATTGTCCGTAAAAATTGGTAATTTTGAAAACGCGGAAAAGTATTATAAAAGACTTATCTATCTTGACAGTGATAACCTGGAAAACTATATTGTTCTTGGAACAATTTACCTTCGGAATAATAAACTGGAGAAAGCTCTTGAAATTATTCAAGAAGGCCGGCAGAAAAATTTTGAAGTTCCGAGATTGTTTTTTCTCCTTGGCATAATTTACTTCCAAATGAACAACAATACGGAGGCTATAGCTGCATATAAACGCGCGCTGGATCTTGGAGGAAATGAAGATGGTATCCTCTATCACCTTGGAGCTGCTTATGAAAGGGTGGGAGAATATGAGAAATCGGTTGAGGCTTTCAGGTCGGTTATAGAAAACGATCCGGGGAACGCAAATGCATGTAATTATCTTGGGTATTTGTTTGCCGAAAAAGGTGAGAATTTAGACGAGGCAGTTGGTCTGATAAAAGAAGCTTTGGAGAAAGAGCCTGCCAACGGCGCTTTTATTGACAGCCTGGGATGGGCGTATTTTAAACAGGGGAAACTTTTAAAGGCGACGCGTGCTTTAAAACGCGCGGTTAGCATTGTTAAGGATGATCCCCTGATAATAGAGCACCTTGGAGATGTTTACTATGAGAGAGGATTAAAAAAGCAGGCGAAAAAACAATGGGAACGGTCGTTGAAATTTAATCCCGATAACGAAGATTTAAGAAAGAAAATTGAGAAAATCTGCGATTGAAGATTAATGCTCCCGCAAAACTAAATCTATTCCTTGAAGTCCTGTCAAAACGTAAGGATGGTTATCACAACATTGAAACCGTAATGGTTCCTGTTTCTCTTTTTGATGAAATAACTGTAGATGAGTCGGATAAAGTTAGTGTCGAATGTGACAATAAACTCCTGTCCGGGAAAAACAACCTGGCATTCAAAGCTGTTTTACAACTCAAAAGCATTTTCCCCGGAAAAATTAAAGGAGCTTCTGTTTATATTAAAAAAAAGATACCTGTCGCGGCGGGCCTTGGCGGAGGTTCCAGCGATTGTGCTGCCGTTTTAAAAGCGGTTAATAATATTTATAACCTTGCTCTTTCTTCCCTGGAACTAAAGGAGATAGGGGTGAAACTTGGTGCGGATGTGCCCTATTTTATTGACACTCAGGCGTCTCTTTGTCATGGGATAGGAGATGAAATTAAACCTTTAAAAATAGCTTCTAAATTGAGTTTTGTCCTTATAAACCCGCAGGTGGAATTACCTACACACAGTGTCTATTCTTCCTTAAAAACAAACTTGACACAAAAACCTAAAAGTATTAACATGTTGCTGCATGGTTTGTACAAAGGTGATATGGCAGATATAGTAAATGGAATGTTTAATAGACTTCAAGATGTCTGTGAAAAGAAAGTGCCGATTGTTCGGGAATTGATGGCTGTTCTTTGTGAAAAGGGTGCTCTCAAAGCAATGGTTTCGGGAAGCGGCCCTACAGTTTTCGGCGTTTGCGGAACACCGGATGATGCGGAACGAATAAAAAAGGAAATATGTGGAAATTTAAATTTCGAATGTTCCGTTTTTAATGTGGAGTCTATATAATAGCGTATACGCCGGGAAGCACAGTGATATAGTTTAACACTACGATTACAGGTGGTACGAGGTGATACGGGGAGGAAGTGTTATGGAAATCACGGAAGTAAGACTGACTTTAAAAGAATCTGAAGACCGGAAACTTAAGGCATTTGCGACAATAACATTTGACGGTGTGTTTGTTGTAAGAGATCTTAAAGTAATCGAAGGCAAGAAAGGGCTTTTTGTGGCTATGCCTAGTAGAAAAGTTACTTACCCGTGTTCTAAATGTGGCCATAGAAATGCTTCAAGGGATAGGTTTTGCGCGAACTGCGGGGGAAAACTAATTCTAAGAAAAGAGGATACAATAAGTGAGGAAGGCCGTCAGAGTGAACACAGAGATATAGCTCATCCCATAACTTCGGAAACAAGAGAGTACATCCAAAAAAAAGTTATCGCCGCTTATCAGATTGAGTGTGAAAAACGGGGCAAGACTATAGAGTTAGCTATTGGGAAAAAAGAGGAAGGGCCTGATTCATAGCTTATTTAAAAGTTCCTTAAAAAAAAATAAAGCAGGATAAGATAACTAAGATAACTAAGTGTTAATTCTGGTTGACATTCATAACCGCAGTAGTATATGATGCACTGATTTTTTGAGTATCCTCCATGAAATGTGGAGGATTTTACCCACGCTCAAAATGTGATTGGAAAAGTTTAAGGCCGTGGGTATCTACCTTTGGCCTTTTTTGTTGTTTTGGGATTTTCGCGGCTCTTTTTTGAATTGCCCGGTAGTGTAATGGTAGCACAAGGGTTTTTGGAGCCCTCTGTCTAGGTTCGAGTCCTGGCCGGGCAGCCAGATTTTGTCCCGAAGCGTACACAGTAAATTTCGAAGAAATTTACCAGCGTTTACGCAAGGGACAACCTTGACGCTCCAGGGTAAAGCGGATAAAGGAAGAAGGAAAAAGGGAAATTAGACGCGGAGTTAAAAAGAAATAATTTTTAACGAGATACGGCTTTTAGGAGAAAATTCTATGAAAATTTTCGCGGGTAATGCAAATCCTGATCTGGCTGAAAAAATTGCCAAAAATTTAAGCACCAGGTTAGGCGGTTGTGAGGTTTTATCCTTTCCGGATGGTGAGGTAATGGTTAAGATCCTGGAGAATGTCAGAGGACTTGATGTTTTTGTAGTTCAGCCTATTTGTCCTCCGGAAGTAAACGACTATCTGATGGAGCTTCTTATTATGATTGATGCTATGAGAAGATCTTCAGCGGATAGAATAACAGCTGTGATTCCGTATTATGGTTATGCTCGGCAAGATAGAAAAGATCAGCCCCGCGTTCCGATTACCGCAAAGCTTGTGGCAAATCTTGTAACAGCGGCGGGTGCGGACAGGGTTCTCACAATGGATCTTCATGCCGATCAGATTCAAGGCTTTTTTGATATCCCTGTTGACCATCTTTATGCCGCGCCTGTTTTTATAGATTATTTTAAAAAGAAAAAAATGACGGATGGAGATGTTGTTATTATTTCACCTGACGAAGGAGGGATAAAAACCGCGCATGCATGGGCTAAAAGACTTAATGCGAATCTTGCGGCCATAGACAAAAGAAGAATTACCGGAACAGAAACCCAGGTCTTTAATATTATGGGAGATGTAAAGAAAAGAGCTGCAATTATTGTTGATGATATCGTGAGTACAGCGGGTTCGCTCTGCGACGCGGCAAAACTTATAAAAGAGCGGGGAGTGCAGGAGGTTTACGCGGCTATTTCACATCCTGTTTTGGTAGAGCCGGCTGTTGAAAGAATCGAAAATTCAGAGATTAAGAAGCTTTTAGTAACAGACACTATACCTCTCGGAGATAAACTAAAACGGTGCTCGAAAATAGAGATTTTAAGTGTTTCAGGTTTGTTGGCTGAAGCTATTAAAAGGATTCATAACGGTGAATCCGTAAGTTCGTTGTTTATTTAACAAAAACTGATTGCTGATAACGCAGTAAATTATTATTGCAGGATGGAGGAAATATGGCTGAGGTGCATTTGGATGTACAAGTTAGAGAAAAAAAAGGTACCGGTGGAGCAAGGAGCGTAAGAAGAGATGGATATATACCGGCTGTAATCTATGCCCATGGTGAAGAAGCGCTTTTAATTATGATTGATAAGAAGCAGTTTAGTAGGGCTGTTCGCGGGTATACCAGTGAAAATGTTCTTATTGATATGAAAATTGAGAAGCAGAAAAAACCAAAAAAAGCGATAATTAAGGAAATACAGGTGCATCCTGTTTCAGATGAAATTATTCATATAGACTTCAGTGAGGTGTTTATGGATGAAAAAATACATACCCGGGTTCCTGTTGTTGAGAGAGGGGAAGCAAAAGGTGTTAAAGAACAGGGCGGTGTTCTCGAACATATCGTAAGAGATATTGAGATAGAATGTCTTCCTGCTGGAATTCCCGAAAAAATAGAGGTTGATATAAGCGATCTCGAAGTAGGTAAGTCTATACATGTTTCCGATGTTGTTTTTTCTGAGGGGATAAAAGTGCTTACAGATCTTGCACTTGTGGTTTTTTCAGTTGCTATACCTAAGGGAGCTGAAGAAGCGGTTCCTGCTGAAGGCGAAGAAGCTGCTGCTGAACCTGAAGTTATTGGGAAGAAAGCCAAGGAGGAAGCCGAAGAGGAACAAACAGAAGAAAAGGGAAGAAAAGAGGGAACAGAAAAGAAAAAATGAAAATTGTAGCAGGGCTTGGTAATCCAGGGAAAGAGTATGAAGAAACTCGGCATAATATAGGATTTGAAGTCCTCGATATTCTCTTGGATCGTTTTAACGCTCAATTTTCAAAGAAAAGCAAGTTTTATGGAGAGGCAGCTGAAGCAAGGGTTGGCGAAGAAAAAGTTGTTCTTTTAAAACCGCATACGTTTATGAATAACAGCGGGAGGGCAATTTACGCGGTTCTCAGCTGGTATGGCTGTGAGGCTTCGGATCTTGTGGTTGTTCTTGATGATTCCAGTATTTCTGTGGGCAACATCAGGGTTAGACAAAACGGGAGTTCAGCCGGGCATAAAGGGCTCAAGTCAATTATAGATTGTCTGGGAACCCAGGATTTTCCAAGAGTAAGGGTTGGTATAGGAAGTTCTTCTGATATGGTCAACCATGTATTGAACCGGTTTTCCAGGAAGACTAAAGCTGCGATGCATGAAGCTATGATAGCGGCGGCTGATGCTGTTGAAATTATTATTAAAAAGTCTGTTGAGACTGCAATGAATGAATTTAATACGAAGGAAGACAATATTCAAGGAGGTGCAAGTTGAGTCTTTACGAAGGAATGTTTATAATCGATGGTAAAATTGCGGATGATGATGTCCAGAAAGCGACATCTCAGATCGAGGAGCAAATTAGCAGTAATAATGGCAAGGTTATTGAGAATAAGAGCATTGGGCGGAGACAGCTTGCTTACGAGATAAAAGGATGTACCGAGGGAACATATGTGCTTATTGACTTTGAACTTAATGGTGTTGCTCTCAAACCCATACAGGAAAAATTGAAATTGGACCAGGAAATTTTGAGGAGCCTAATTCTCAAAAAAAATTAATTGCGGCAAGGGGAGGAACTTATGGCAAGTTTGAATAAGGTACTTATAGTTGGTAATTTAACTAAGAAACCGGAATTGCGTTCTACAAAGGAAGGTTCATCTGTTTCGGATCTCAGGGTAGCTGTTTCAAGGACGTATTTGACAAGAGAAAAGGAAAAGCAGGAAGAAGTCTGTTATGTGGATGTTGTTGTGTGGGCGCGTCAGGCTGAGACTTGTGCCGAGTATCTGGATAAGGGGTCGGCTGTACTTGTGGAGGGAAGCCTCCAGCAGGATACATGGGAAACAAGTGCCGGAGAGAAAAGAAGCAAGATAAGGATAAGAGCTCAAAGAGTTCAATTCTTATCCAGGGCAAACAGGACTGAACCTGCCCAATCTTCTCGGGAAGCACCGGCAGAAAATGCGGAGCCAAGTGAAGATGATATTCCATTTTAACGCTGAGTAGAGGAGATATAGTGCAGTATGAGAAATCAAAAGCAAAGAGATTCGAAACAAAAAAGGCCGAAGAGAATATTTAGACAGAAAAAATGTAGATTTTGCGTGGACAAGATTCATTCTATAGATTATAAAGATGTTACATCTCTTAGAAAATCTCTTACGGAGAAGGGAAAGATTTTGCCGCGGCGAATAACCGGAACATGTGCTAAACATCAAAGGCAGTTATCTACTGCGATAAAGAGAGCCCGATATATGGCGTTTGTGGCTTATATTGTAGATTAGGTAGATTAGCTGGTAAAAAAAGTGTATCATTATAAACTGTTTGGAGGCATATGAATTATGAAAGTTGTCCTTTGCGAAAAAATTGATAAACTTGGTGAAATTGGAGACATAGTAAATGTTTCTCCGGGCTATGCAAGAAATTATCTTTTTATAAAGAAACTGGCTATGGAATCTACCGATTCTAACACGGCTCTTTTGAAGAGAAAAGCTGAAAAGGGGAAAAAACATGAAGAGCTTATAATTGAAGATGCCAAGGAACTGGCCCAAAGGATTTCAGAATGTTCCTGTACGATTTCTGTTGAAGCCGGGGAAGAAGACAAACTTTTTGGTGCTGTAACTTCTTCCGACATAGCACAGGCTCTTAAAGAAGAAGGATTAGAAATTGATAAGAAGTGGGTTGAAATTGAGTCCCCTATTAAGAAGCTTGGCGTCTATAATATTGATGTATCGGTTTATAAGGATGTAAAGGCTGCCTTTAAGTTGTGGATAGTTAAGAAATAGAACCCCTGGTTTGATATAGATGGCTAAAAGTAAAAAATTTCCTGAAGGAAGAGTGCCGCCCTATAGCGATGATGCTGAAGCAGCAATTCTTGGTTCTATGCTGCTTGATAAAGATACAATCGGCGTAGCAGTGGAGAGTTTACGAAAAGAATGCTTCTATTCCGATGCCCACGCTAAGATTTTTGATGCTATCGTAAAAATATACGATAAGAATGTTGTAGTAGATCTGATAACCCTTTCAGACTATCTTCGAAGCAACGGTAAAATTGAAACCGCAGGTGGAGCGTCCTATCTTTCAAAACTTTTAAATTATGTGCCGACTTCCGCGAATGTAAAACATTATATCCAGATAGTGAAAGAGAAAGCAATCTTAAGAGATTTGATAAGAACCTCGGGCGGGATCATTGAAGATTGCTACAGCCAGCCTGAAGAAATATCCAAGGTGCTTGACAGAGCAGAAAGAAATATTTTTGAGATTGCTGAAAGCAGTCTTGTGTCAAAAACTGAAACTATTCACCAGACGGTTAATGATGTCCTTGAAAACCTTGAGAGAGCCAGACAGAATAAAAGTGCTGTTACAGGTGTCGCGTCGGGGTTTTCAGATCTGGACAAGAAAACAGCTGGTTTTCATAATTGTGACTTTATTGTTCTTGCTGCCCGTCCTTCTATCGGGAAAACTTCTTTAGCAATTAATTGTATAGATAATATTGCTGTTGAAGGAAAAATACCAACCGGGTTTTTCAGTCTTGAAATGAATAAAGTATCAATTGTTCAAAGGCTTATTTGTGCTCACAGCAGTGTAAATTATCATCATGTAACTACAGGGTATATAGACAAAAAGGACAGCAGGAAATTACTTATGGCGGCGGGTAAGGTTTCTGAATCACCGTTGTATATTGATGACAGCACAAATCTCAATGTTTTAGAATTAAGAGCGAGGGCGAGGAGATGGAAAAAGCAATATGGGGTTAAGATACTTTTTGTAGATTACTTACAGTTGATGACATCGGGTTCAAGAGTTGAATCGCGCCAGCTGGAAGTGACTGAAATTTCGAGAGGGCTGAAAGCTCTTGCTGGAGAGCTTGGAATACCAATTGTAGTACTATCACAGCTTAACAGGGGCCCTGAAACAAGATCCAAAGGGGGAGAAAGTCACAGGCCCAGACTGTCGGATTTAAGAGAGTCTGGTGCCATAGAACAGGATGCTGATGTAGTGTTGATGCTTCACCGTCCTAGTATTTTTGACAAAGAAGAGGTTGACAAACCTGTGGTAGAAGCTGACCTTATTATAGCCAAGCAGAGAAATGGCCCTCAGGGGACAATAGAACTGGTGTTTAATAAAGATTCCATGAATTTTGTACCAAAGTCTATCTATGCGGAAGAAGCTCCTGCGGAGTCTGAATACTCTTAATCGGTACTAAGTTGTTAAGTTCCTGAGCTGTTGGAGTGCCGGGACCGGGAAGCAATAACTCAGCAACATAATAACTTAATAACTAAAGAACGAGGAGATAATATGAACTTTAAGATAGGTGGATGGCTGGTGTTGTTAATTTTATTTTTCTCGCTTGTCCCATCTTTAGTTTTCGCACAGGAAACTTCGGGTGAGGATGTTCCCCTTGTAAAAAAAGTGAGCATACTGGGAAACAAAGCTATAAGTGAAAATGTTATTACCAATAAAATCAAGACACGTTCGAGGGCTGAATTTGAACAGAAAACAATAAATGAAGATATTGAACGTTTATATTCCCTCGGTTATTTTAACGATATTACTGTTGACGTGGATGAAACCGAAGATGGAGTAAACGTTTATTTTATTGTTAAGGAGAAACCTGTCCTTAAGGAAATAAAATTTAAAGGTAATGAAAAGATAAAGGATAACATTCTTCTCAGGCAGATGGAAAGCGCAGTTGGAGAAATTGCAAGCGATAGAAAGCTTAAACACGATCTTGAGGCTATAAAAAAATATTATGAGAAAAAGGCATTTCCGAACGCCAGGGTTGATTATGAATTGCTTGCCGACCAGCAGGCAGGCCAGGCAATTGCAACCGTTGAAATTGATGAGGGTGACAGGGTTAGGATTAAGAGGATTAATTTTATTGGTAATAAGCATGTCAGATCAAAAGAACTTCTAAAAAGAATGAAGACCAAACCCTATTTTTTCTTTGTGAGGCAGGGAATGTTTCAGGAAGATATTTTTAAATATGACCTTGATAAAATAATAATGTACTACGACTCTTTGGGTTATGTAGATATTAAAATAGTTGATGTCCGCAAAGTTATAGACGATACCGGCAAAAGAATGACAATTGACATAGAGATAAAAGAAGGCAGGACATATAGTGTTGGTGATGTTGTGGTAAAGGGAAATAAGGTATTCTCCAAATCCTCTTTAGAATATCTCCTCACAATGAGGCCGGGGGCTTTATTCACTCCTGAAAAGCTCAGGGATGATTCGGACAGGATTAAAAATTATTACAGTTCGCGGGGTTATGTTGATGCGGTTGTAAGGCAGGATACGGGATATAACGTTGATACTGATAAAATTGATGTGACATATTTAATTGAAGAAGGAAGGCTTTTTCGGATTGAGCAGATAAGGGTTGAAGGTAATACGAAAACAAAGGATGTGGTCATCAGAAGAGAGCTTAATGTTTATCCCGGTGAGGTGATTGATGGGGTTAAAGTTGAAAGGAGCAAAGAAAGGCTTGATAATACCGGTTA
>JAGLRQ010000089.1 GCA_023136205.1 Candidatus Auribacterota bacterium | reverse complement strand
CATGAAATGGTATCTTATATTCTTGATTCACCCCTTTCCCAGACAGAGGAATTATCTGTTTTTATAGAAAATCTTTCAGAAGGGAATCCTTTATTTGTGGGTGAGATTTTATCATATCTCCATAATGAAGATTTGCTTCTCATGGATGAAAATCGGCATTGGCAGTGGAGTCTTGATAAAATAAGAGAATCAGACATGCCCTCTTCAGTAGTCACGCTTTTCAGTTCAAAAGTCCGGAAGCTTTCTCCCGCTACTGTAGAATTGCTCGAATACTGTGCCTGTATAGGGAATACTTTTTCTCCTACCCAGATTTCCACAGTTAAAGAAATAGTTTTATCGCAAACATTTGAGATTTTGAAATCAGCTTTAGCTCAAGGGCTTTTAATGGAAAGCAAAGATGATTTTCAGTTTGTGCATGATCGCGTGCAGGAAGCAGTGTTAAGCGCGATAAACAGTGAAAGGAGGGCCCGAATCCACTGGGCGATAGGAACTCATTTATTATCTACGGTTGCTAAAATAGCGGAACTGGAAAAAGTTGATACACTTTTTTCAATAGTTTCCCATTTGAATCTGGGAAGGCCGAAAAAGCTGGATATAGAGACCGTGTACCAATTATCAAATCTTAATTACCACGCGGGAAATAAAGCTTTGGACGCGCTGGCCGCGGAAGCGGCTAAGGAGTATTTCAAACTGGCCAGGGAAAATTTACCGGACGATTGCTGGAAAGTACACTATGAGCAAACATTTAAAATTTACCAGAAAGAAGCAAAGACAGAATTGATGTGCGGTAACTACAATACTTCCGAACAACTGCTTAATCAACTGCTTAAAAACGCGAGAACCGATGTTGATAAAGCAGAATGCCTGGCCGAACAGACAACTTCACTGTCTTCAATCGGTAATTTTATTAAGGCCATCGAAACAGCCAATCGCGGCCTGGCTTATTTTAAAAAATCAATTCCGGAGAATCCTCAAATAGCGGATGAAAAAAGAGAAAAGTTAATGGCTGACCTCGAATCTGAAAAGGTTGATATCTGGGACAGGATTCTCAAAATGCCTTTTACTAAAAAAAGAAAAAGCAAGATAGAATTGGCGTTCTATAGCGAACTTATTCCGGATTTGTATATGTCCGGGCTGGTACCGCAGTTGTATCTCTCCGCGGTGCAGTCAACCCGGCACTGTTTGACCGGCGGTATGGATGAATCGGTAATTTATTCTTTTACTATCATGGCTCTTTATCTTAGTGAAAGGGAGGAGTTCGAGAAAGCCTTTAAATATGAAGATCTCGCCCATAATTTATGTGAGAAGTATCCCAATACCTTTGGCGCTACTCGGGGTATGAATGGTATTGTATGGGTCAGTATGCATTCCAGGAATCATCCTGAAGATATAGTTAATTATTGTTTAAAATCCATTCAGTGCGGTAAAAACTGCGGGGATCTTTATAATGCGGGACTTTCTTACGGGCCATTGATGTGGAATCTTCAGGTGCAGGGGAATAATTTTGAGAAACTTGAGCAATATGCTGATGAATGCCTTGAGTTTTCTAAAAGATATCACCTGTATTTCTCTGTGCGCCTGGCCGAAGCTGTGCAGGCAGGCTGGATAGAGCCTATGAAGCAAAATTATACCCCCATTCCTATGGATGAAAAACTTAAACAATGGGATAAGGATAATCACGTTTCTTCGGCAGGCAGTTATTATGTACATATGGGCCTTGTCCATTACTATTTCGGGGAATACGAGAAAGCTGAACAATATTTGCAGGGCGTGAAGAAGTATCTCACAGGCTTAACCGATAATGTATTGAAAAGACAATGGCATGTTTTTTTGGCGCTGAACGCTTTGCGATTGCATGAGAAAGGAATTAAATATAAAAATAAAAAGGAACTGTTGTCTTATGTTAAACCGCTGTTAAGAAAAGTCGAAGTGTGGGCACACTTAGGGCCTTTATTAAAACCCTATTTAGCCTTTTTTTACGCGGAGCTGGAAAGGGTTATCGGGGACTTAAGAGAAGCCAGAAGCTTATACCTTGATGCTATAGACCTTGCTCACCAATACCGGTATACATTTTTGGAAGCTTATCTCAACGAATGCCTGGGAGAGCTTATTGAAAAGCTTTATAGCTTTGGCAGGTTTTGCCCAAAATACAAAACATGTGACAGGACAAAGAAAGCAAGCTGTGACAGGTGGTGGATTTGCAATGCTGATGAAAAGGATGCGAAAACGGAGTACCACTATGAAAGCATCAAGGGTGTTTTCTTAAAGGAAGCAGCCCGTTTATACAAGAAATGTTACGCGGAAAGAAAAGAGGTGTCTCTGACAGAAAAATATCCGGAATATTTCAAAAAGGAAACGCCTGCTTCTTTAACTGTTGCCCCCCTGCCTGCCTTTACGCTTCCGAATATTGATATAAATTATTTGATGAAATCCTGTTTGGTTATTCCAGCTGAAATAGGAGAAAACGTGCTTTTGCATAAAATTATGAATGTAGTTTTGGAAAGTTCCGGCGCGCAAAGCGGATACCTCATTATAAAAGATGACAGTGGTTTGATTATCCGCGCTGAAAGCCATGTTGCTGAAAAGGATATGGTTCGGACGACGAATAAAAAGCTTGAAGATTATAAAGATATTTGCGGCGCGATTGTCCGTTACGTTTACAGGACGAGGGAGGTTGTACTTCTCGATAATGCTTCAGAGATAGGTGACTTTAGAGATAATCCCGAAGTTCAGGCGATGCAGCTTCGTTCGATTCTGTGTCTTCCTGTTGTTAGACAAAATAAGCTAAGCGGTATTTTATACCTGGAGAATCGCCTGGCTGATTCAATTTTTACATCGGAAAGAACAGAGATGACCAAGTTGTTTACTTACCAGGCGGCTATTTCTCTGGAGAACGCGCGGCTGGTAGAAAAAATGAAACAGGCTGAAGCGTCTCTCCAGCAGCATCGCGATCATCTTGAGGAAATGGTTGAAGACCGAACCCGCCAACTGCGAAAAACACAGGAAGACTTGCTTGTCGCGGAGCGTTTGGCTGTTCTCGGACAGCTGGCGGGCAGTATATCTCATGAAATCCGCAATCCCCTTAATGTTATCAGCAGTTCCGCTTACTATCTTAATTTGAAGCTTGGCAGTAAAGATAAGAAAGTGAAAGAACATATTAAGCGGATTGAAGATGAAATCAGGAATTCCACGGCAATTATCGAAAGTCTTTTAAGCCTGTCAGGGGTAAGAGAACTGAATAAAAAACATTTGAATATTATTGCTGTACTTAATGAAGCGATTGCCGCTTCGGACATACCGGCTAAGGTAGAAATTGTTAGAGATATACCGGCAGATGGGATTTTCTTAAAGGGGGATAGAGAACAGCTCTGTATAGTATTCCAGAATATTATTAAAAACGGTGTGGAAGCGATGAACAATAAAGGTGTACTTACAGTAAGGGTTGAAAAGAAGAATAATAAACAGCTTAAAATATCGTTCGCGGACACAGGCGCCGGTATTACCACTGAGAATATCAATAAGGTGTTTCAGCCTTTATTCACCACCAAAGTTCAGGGTAGCGGTTTTGGCCTGTCGATTTGTAAAATGATTATTGAAAAACATAAAGGCACTATTAATGTTACATCAGAAGAAGGTACAGGAACGGTTGTTGTCGCGGATATGCCGCTTGCTTAACAGGAAGGGAAAGGATATGAATACTTTGAAGACGAAACTTAAGATACTTATTGTAGATGATAATAAGAAATTGTGTAAGAATCTGTCAGATATTCTTGAGTTTAAGGGTTATGAAACTGTCGCGGTTTATGACGGTTACCAGGCAATTGAAGCTGTAAAAAACAACAAATTTAATGCTATTCTCATGGATGTTAAAATGCCGGGAATAAACGGCATAGACACCTTAAAGGTTTTGAAGCAGATTGTTCCACATACACTCGTTATTATGATAACGGCTTTTGCGGATGATATTTTTTACAAAGAGGGATTAAATAACGGTGAGTTTGAAATTATTCAAAAACCTATAGATATTAACAAATTGCTCGGCATGTTGAAAAATACTCATTGTTAATAAAAGTTAATCGGGGAAGAAAATTACAATGAAGAGATTGCGGATAGGGGCTAAGCTTACGCTGGGGATTACATTCTGTATTGCCTTGTCAATTATTATAGGAATTGTTGCCCTCATTAACATAAGCGAAATGAAAGAAAACATTGAAGAAATTAAAATATGTAAAAACATTGAAATAGAAGTTCTGGAGTGTAGAAGACAGGAGAAAAATATTTTATTGCTGGGTGGTTATAAAAGAGCGGTATTAGACGAAAAAGAGGAAAAAACATATTTGGAGAAACTTCATGGTAACTTGAGTGCCTTGAGAAAATTAGTAGGGGAGGGGGAAAGAAAATTTGCGGTATCGGAAAGGGAGTTCGGCGGCATAATACTGGTAGAACTCGATAATTATGAACTATTTTTGAAAAATGTTGAAACCAGCTGTAAAGAGAGAAAAGAGATAATAAAAAACCTGGAGGCAATTATTGAAAAACTCCATGAATTTTCTCAAGGCCAAAACAACACAACATCTGTAAATATTTTGCAATCCGTATCAGAGGCTCATGCGCAGATGCATTATTACGTTTTTTATCCTAAGAGTGAATATGTAGATAGAATAAAGAACAAAATAAAAGTACTGAAAGAGATAACTGAAGATGAAAAAGTTATCGCGATGGCTGATGAGTATCTAATTGTATTTGAACGCCTTATTGAAAATAGCGAGGTTAGAGAGAATAATATTTTGAGCATGAGAAAAAGCGGCAGAAAGACACAGAATACGGTACTAAAGATCATAGAAATTGTAGAAGGAAGAATAGATTCTGCCGAGAGGGCGATGATAGGTGTAGTATGGGCAGCGGTTATTTTAGCAGTATCGTTTGGAAGCGGGATAAGTCTTTTTCTTTCGCGGAGCATAACCAAGCCCATTTACAAATTGTCCGCCGCGACCGTAACTATCTCTAAGGGAGATTTATCCTGCAGGGTAGCTGTAGAATCTTCTGATGAGATTGGAGAACTGGCACAGTCGTTTAACAAAATGACAGAGGATTTAGAGCGGACAACTGTTTCAAAAGATTATGTGGATAATATTATTGAAAACATGCTCGATACTTTAATCGCGGTTGATGTTGATGGAAGGATTAAAGAGGTTAATAAAGCTATGTGTAAGCTTCTGGGGTATGAACAAAAAGCCCTGATTGGCAAGCCGTCGCGCCGGCTATTTGGGGAAAAAACGCCTTTTGAAGGCGCGAATCTAAAGAAAATGACAGAAGACGGTTATTTAAAAAATTGTGAAATGACATATTTAACTAAAAGCAAGGTAGAAATCCCTGTTTTGTTAAGCGGTTCGGTTATAAGAAATAAAGAAGGGATAATCACAGGGCTTATGGGGATGGCAAAGGACCTGAGGGAGTTAAAAGATCTTCAGGAAAGGTTAATCCGCTCCGAAAATCTTGCGGCGATGGGAAAGGTCGCGAGTGTAATAGGCCATGAATTCAGCAATCAATTGTGTGTTATGGGCAATTCCGTTTATTTCCTTAAGATGAAGATGCAGAGCGAAGATGAAAAAATAAATAAACACTTGAATATATTAGAAAAGGAAATTAAGGAAAGCAATCAGATTATCGAAAACATTTTGACATTTGTGAAAACCAAAAAACCGCAAATTAAAACTGTAAATGTAAAAAATATTCTGGCGGACAGCCTTGCGAAGGTTAAAATTCCTGAAAAAACAGAAGTAATTACGCGAATAGATGAAGATTTGCCGGATATCCGGGCTGATAAAATACAAATTGGCCGGGTTTTTGTAAATATAATCTTAAACGCTGTACAGGTAATGGAGAATAAAGAAGAGGGGAAATTAACTGTGAAGGCGGCGAGATCAGGCGGTTTTATCAGCCTTTTATTTGAAGATACCGGCCCGGGGATAAGGGAAGAAGATAAAGAAAATCTTTTTAAGCCGTTTTTTTCTACCAAACCCCGGGGAACAGGCTTAGGGCTGTCTATCTCCAGCGTTATTGTGAAGGCACACGGCGGGAGTATCGATTTCAAAAGCGAAGCCGGCAAGGGGACTGTTATGAGAGTTAAACTGCCAATTAAAGGATGAGAAAGAATGCAGAAAGATTTCCGCGTACTTGTGGTTGATGATGATGCCAATATTTGTGAAACCCTGAAAGATATATTAGCAGAAGAAGGCTATGAAGTAACAATCGCCGGGACTATCGCGCTTGCCAAAGAAAGGCTAAAAAATAAATTTTATAATATAATCATGGTTGACCTTAATCTTCCTGACGGTTTAGGGTTAGAATTACTAAATGAAATCAAAAAGGGAAAAAGCGAAACGATAGTAATGGTATTTACAGGATTCGCGTCCCTGAAAAGTTCTATTGCCGCTATGAATAAAGGCGCTTTTGCCTATCTTCAAAAACCGCTTAATATGGATGAGGTGAAAGTAACCATAAAAAAGGCTCTCAATGTTCAACAACTTTCACTGGATAATAAAGCTTTATTGAAAAAACTGGAAGAGTTTAGCTTAAAAGACCCTCTTACAGGCCTTTATAACTATAGATACTTAAAGGACAGATTGTTCGCGGAGCTTAAGAGGGCAAAAAGATATGTTCTGCCGCTTTCCATTATAATGTTGGACATAGATTATTTTAAATCCGTTAATGATGTGTACGGCCATCAATACGGAGATATTATTTTAAAAGAATTTGCCGGCTGTTTAACAGATTTTTCCAGAGCCAATGATATTGTTGTCCGATATGGAGGTGAAGAATTTTTGATTCTTCTGTCCGATATAAATAAAGAAGGTGTTGTTATGCTGGGGAAACGGCTGTTAAAAACATTAAATAAACACGTCTTTGATCCGGAGGGCAAAAGAATAAAGATTAAAGTGAGCCTGGGAATTTCCAGCTTTCCTGAAGATGCCGCGGATACAGAATCAAGCCTTTTGATTCTGGCTGACCGGGCTTTGCGGGCCGCGAAGGAAATGGGGGGAAACCGGATATCTACTTCCAGAGGGTTGGGGAAGGGAAATCTGGAAAACATAGTTGATGAAAGGGGAAAACCGGGTATATATAGATTAAAAGGTAAGCTTTCAAAAATGACAGATAGAGTAAATCAAACTCTGTTGGAATCGGTTAATGCCTTTGCCAGAACTATGGAGGCGAAAGATTATTATACAATCAGTCATTCCGAAAGTATGGTTCCTATGGTTACCGAAATTGGCAGGAAACTGGGGGTTTCTGATACGGAGATGGAAAATCTGACGCAGGCTGTTATACTGCATGACCTGGGCAAAATTGGGGTTCCCGACAACATTTTAAACAAAAGAGGAAAACTTACCACGAAAGAATATGAAAAAATAAAGAAACATCCTCAGATTGGAGCGGAAATCATTCGTTCCATTCAGTTTTTAAGTGATGTAGTTCCTATGGTTCTTTGTCATCATGAGAGATTTGATGGATTGGGTTATTCTTCCGGGCTGAGAGGGGAAGAAATACCGTTGGGCGCCAGAATTATTTCTGTTGCTGATGTATACCAGGCGTTAACTTCGGACAGGCCGTATCGGAAAGCATATGCCAAAAAGGAGGCGTTAGATATTATTAAAAAAGGTTCAGGCACTCAGTTTGACCCGAAAATAGTAAAAGTATTTTTATCAACAATGCGGAAAAAATAGATAATTTTTCGTGTAAAATATTAAAATTTGGGAAATGACAGCTAATTTAATTTTCAAAAATTAATTAGTTTATGGTAAAATTAAATTATGAAGGGTAAAATTAAAATAGTAATTGCTGATGATAGCCCTGATATTTGTCAAACATGGAAGGATATACTGACGGAGAAAGGCTACGCGGTTGAGACTGTTAGTAACGGTTATGAAATCCTGGCCTGCTTAAAGGAAGACCCTCCGCGTATCATTGTTTTAGATCTCATGATGCCTGAAAAAGGAGGTATTGAAATTTTTGCTACTATAAAAGCCCTGTCGCCTGACACGAAAATTATAATTTACACTGGTTTTAAAAAATATGAAGATTCACCATATGCGAGGATGGCAGATAAGTTCCTATTAAAAGATAATGATCCGGGAAAACTATTACAGGCCATATCGGAAATAGCGCAGATAAAGTAGATTTTTTAAATACCTCGTTTTACAGAGCTTCCTTTTTGTAGAAAAATCCATGGGATTTATACAGATATTAGAAAGCCTCGCGGTTGTTTTTGCTGTCTTATCGGCCGGCAGCGGGAAAATACGCAACCAGGTTCTGGATGATTTTTTCCATCGGAACCGTTAATGGTAAGCGAAAGGATAGTAATTATGAAGCCGCATGTACTTATTGTGGAAGATGTTGAAAACCAGCGAGAGTCCCTCTCGGATATTCTTTGTGAAGAGGGTTACAATGTTTTCACGGCGGCTGATGGCGTGTCGGCCCTCAGGACAATAGGAGAACAGCTGATTGATGTTGCTATTGTGGACATTAAGCTTCCTGACATATCAGGAGAGAAACTTATTTCCCGGTTGAAGGAAATCAATCCCGATATCGAAACTATTATTATCACCGGTTTTGCTTCCATAGAAACCGCGATAGGCGCTGTGGAAGCCGGTGTTAGTTCATATCTTACTAAGCCGCTTGATATGGGGCGGCTTCTCGCTGAGCTTAAGAGGAGTGTTGAACACCGCCGTCTTGTGCTGGAAAACAGCCGTCTTTTACAGGAAACCTCGCGGGCTAAAGAGAAATGGGAAGCTACCTTTAATTCCATGACAGATATAGTTTTTGTTATGGACAAGGAAAGAAAGATTCTTTTAGCTAA
>JAGLRQ010000088.1 GCA_023136205.1 Candidatus Auribacterota bacterium | reverse complement strand
TCTTTCTAAGCTTAAGTGCCGTAAGAGGACGAAGTACCAGATTTTTAAGTCCCGCCTCCTTCTCCATTCTGTAAAGAGTATGTTTATTCTGGGTCATGGGCCTTTGTCCGATAACATCTCCGGTAACAATAAAAGATGTTCCGGTATTGTCAAAAAGTTTCGCGGCCTGTCCATACATATAAACCCTGCAGTCAATGCAAGGATTCATGTTCTTGCCCCGCCCGTACTTCGGATCAATTACAAGTTTCATATATGATTCATCAACCTTCTTTTCCAGCAACTCAATATTATATTTTTTTAATATATTAAGCATATCCTCTGCCAGCGGCTTCGAAAAGAAAGGCGCTGTAAATTTAAGAGCATATACTTTTAAATCCTGCTCTGACATAACCAGAGCAGCAAGAGCGCTATCAAGCCCTCCGGAAAAAAGAGCTATACATCCTTTTTTCATTTTTAACTCCTGAATTATATCTCCATTTACAAATAACTATACACTCAATACATATAACATATGATAAAAATATACACTATATTTTCTTGATGCCGGAGGTTTTTTATTAGCCGCGGGAACAAGAAAAATAACTGTCTTTTTCCACACCAATGTGATGAGAATTTGGGATGTCATAGATATACAGATATACAGATATAAAAAATCACACCAGAAGTTTATCTGATATGAAGAAGTTTGTCGTCAATAAAAAGTGTCTGTCCCCTTTAACCCCTTTAATGCTTTAATTGTTTAATTGCTTTAATTGTCATGCTGAACTTGTTTCAGCATCTTTTCTCCTTTCTCTTTCAAGATCCCGAAACAAGTTCGGGATGACATTTTAGGCATCCGGAACGACATTTTGGACATTTATCGCGTTATGGCACACGGGGCAAATCACTTAATTAGAGATAAGTGTTCTACCCCCTCAACTCTCATCATTATAAAACACCCGCAGGCAACACACTACCAATATTTATACTATGGATAAACGCATAAAGGAATAAAGGTGCTTCAAAGAAAAAAGGGACAGTCCACGCACTCGCTTCGCTCGCTTGGGACTTTCCCCATTTTCTTTTCAGGTTTTCTTTCCAAATATTTGTTTATTTTGATATAATCTGTTTGTGTATTTTTAAAATTGGAGGGGGTGGGCTATGTTAAGATTTCTTACAGCGGGAGAATCTCACGGTAAATGTCTGACCGGTATTCTTGACGGATATCCAGCCGGCATAAAGATTGATACTAAATTTATAAATTCCGAACTCGCGCGACGGCAGTTTGGCCTCGGCCGCGGCGGGAGAATGAAAATCGAAACTGACAGGATAACATTAAATTCCGGAATAAGAAAAAAAATAAGCATAGGATCGCCCATTTCATTCTGTATACGCAATAAAGATTTCAGTATAAACTCACTCCCGGATATTTTCAATGTCAGGCCCGGACATGCTGACCTGGCAGGTGTCCTTAAATACGGAAGCGAAAACGCGAGAGACATCCTTGAAAGATCTAGTGCCAGAGAAACTGCCGCGAGAGTAGCCATTGGAACCTTTTGTAAACTTCTTCTTTCTGAATTCAATATACAAATTTTCAGCCATGTTGTTCAAATAGGAAAAGTGGAGGCTAATTGTTCTGAATTAACCTTTAATGAGATAAACGCCAGACAAAAAGTTTCTCCGGTAAGATGCGCCGATTTAAATGCTGAAAAAAGAATGATTCGCGAAATCAAAAAAAACCTGAAAGCCGGAAACAGCCTCGGCGGTGCAATCGAAATAA
>JAGLRQ010000087.1 GCA_023136205.1 Candidatus Auribacterota bacterium | reverse complement strand
TAATCTGCCTTCTGTAACCGGTTTTTGTCATAGCATCATATAATCCTAAAGAAGCCGCTATTTTGTCATAATTAAGGATTATCCTGCCTTCAGGATTACCATCGAATTCCCTTAAAAGCAACAGATACAAATCAAACGCCCTTTCATCGCGCTTTGTTAACATACAGCCTGCCAGCTTAGGGTTCTCTAAAAATTCCCAGGATACAAAAACTTCACCTTTTCGAATTGGAATTGTGCCCGCGGCCTTTTTGTCTATCTTTATAGTTTTAAAATAGCTGAGAAGTTCGCTTGCTAAGCCCTTTGATTTTATCAGAACATTAGTTTCGGCGTTCTTAGAAAACGCGCTTTCGCTCCAGTTTGAACTGCCTATTATGACAATCTCGTTATCTATGACTATGGCCTTGGCATGCGTATATGTAGAGAGGCTGTCATATTCTACATCTATTCCCGCTTCTTTAAGCGCCTTAAAACACCAGGCATTCTTCCCCTTAGCTGCCCATTTATATATATCCTGTCCGGCAATAAAATCTATATTTTGATCCAGGATAATTTTTAGCTCTACTCCCCGTTCTTCGGCGCGTATTAACTCTTCAATCAACTTATAAACTTTAGCAGTTTTATTATAAGGATGCAGGCTGACCTGATACATTGCCATATAAATTGATTCTTTGGCCTCTTGCAAAGCTTCTTTAACTGCCGGATAGTATTCTCGTCCACTGATATTTTTTACCTCTGCTGTATAACTACTCTCCGCAAAAACCGGCAGGAAACCGAGCAGGATTAAAATGCCTGCCCCGATTATTTTTAGCTTGGTTAGGAAGGAGTTCATGTTCATTTATAGAAAATATCATCATTTTTGGTAAAAATCGAGATAGTTTTTGTGTTTAGTAATTTTTCGGCTCCAGACAGCGTAAAAGGAGATGCTTTTATTTTAGAGAAAATATTCACTCATTTTTGTTGAAAAAAATGGGTCAGGGAAAAATAGAAGCGTCCCCCTTTTCAAGGAGAAAGCTCCAAAGACGGTTGAACTGATACGAAACACGGTTTTAGAGGGCGGCATGCTTAGAATAAGGCCCGCGGCAATGACGACAATGACAACAATTCTTGCCTTGATTCCGATCATGTTTTCAACGGGCACAGGCTCAGAAATAATGAAACCCATGGCAGCGCCTACCATTGGGGGGCTGGTAACGGCTACACTCTCAAATCTTATACTTGTGCCTGTATTATACAGTTGGTGGTATGAAAGATCTGTGAAGAAAGGAAAATAATATGCTTTGCAAATTTAAGCCGGGACAGATTGTGTGTAATTTCTGTTCCCGCGTTTTATTGGTTATTTTTTACTATTTTTTTCCAGAGAATCTTTGATCTGCAAGGCAAGTCTATTATTGGGGTCGAAGGAAAGATAAGAGTTTACCAACTCAAGTCCCGCGTTTGGATTTGAGCATTCTTCTGATTCAGCGCAGATAGCCAGAAACTTTTTATAAGCGTCTTCCAGAAACCTGTCAAAACGCAGGGCCTTAAGGAAAGACATAGCCGTATCAATCGGATCATAGGGGATATCAAGATACCTCGTTTCAAGTTTGCTCATTGCCTCACAGTAGAATAGAAAAGCCATAGGATTGTCGGTAAGATTTTCAAAGTAGTTGAAGTTGCCTGTTTTGAGTTCGAGGATTTTCGCGATATCTTTAAAAGATTCATCAAGAAGGATAAGGATATCCTCATGGTTTTTACTCTGATAGTTCTTTTTGAAAATTACTTCTTTTTTCTTTGATTCAAAAAGAGCGGTATCTATTTCAAATCCATTATCAATATCTACGGCACCGAAAATAATATAATCGAGATTAAGATCATGGCAAAAATTATCCAGCATATCAGGATTAAAAATATTATTGAAAATAAAATATCTTAAACGATTTTCTTTATTTTTCCCTGTAAAAAGGTAGGAGAATCCTTTTATTTCTTCAATGTAATTAAATGCTTCAACAAACCTTTTTGGAAATTGCCTTGTAAAAGTTCCCGCGGCCGGATTTTCACCTTTTGCCGCGAACTGTAGTATGCCGATAGCCGGTTTCTTAAGATTGGACGGTTTCCGGCCAATTACATTAAAAGTGAGATTCCTGCTATCACTGAAACTTATGATTGTCGTATTGTCATGGTTTTTCATACATTCCTTCTTATCATATCTATCGTTTCCTGGAAACTCTCGTGGCCGCGAAATTCGCGGGGAGAAGTAGAATGTTAATAATAGGCAGTCCTTTGAATTGTGTCAAGTGTAACAAAATAATGGAAAGAGGATTCCCCTTGACTTAACTATTGAGGTGGAATAATATTGTGATAAGTTTTGATACAGGGAGCTGGAAAGCAAGATATGCGGAAATTGTCTAAA
>JAGLRQ010000086.1 GCA_023136205.1 Candidatus Auribacterota bacterium | reverse complement strand
TCATCTTCCCAGATCCGGTACCCTTTCTTTAATAAATATGACACTGTAGTTTTCAGTGTTAGAAAGATTATCAACTCTGAATTTATGGAAAAAGGTTCCTTCAAAATTGCGATGGACGGAGTAATTAAAGGTTTTGAAAACGCTTCATTTAGGGGTAACGGCAGGGCAATTGTTTATGTGCATATGCCTTACCGTCCACGATGGGATTATGGAGATTTGTTAAAGTTTGACGGAAGTATAAAAAAAGCAAGAGGTTTCCCGTTTTCCGCTTTTAAATATGTGATATGGGTGAATGAAAGAAATAAAATTGATTACATGGTCAATAACGCGTTCTTTCTATCGGGGATCCGCCTGGTGAAAAACCGCATTGAGAATTTTCTGGATAAAGGATTTAAGTCGGAATCGTCCGCGGTTTTGGGAGGTATGCTGACCGGCAGCAAAGTGGATATTAGCCGCAGTGTAAAGAATTCTTTCAGGAAGGGTGGAATATCCCATGTTATGGCTGTGTCCGGATTACATGTCGGAGTTCTTACGGGTTGTTTGTATTTTATTGTCAAATGCCTGGGGCTTAAAAGAAATATGCTGGCCCTTTTGTTTCTCTGTTTTTTTATATGGTGTTATATTGCTTTGACCGGATTTGCAACTTCGGCCATGAGAGCGGGAATAATGGCGAGCCTTGTTCTCATTGCATCTTTCAGGGGGCGGTTCGTAAATTTTGCCAATATCCTATCTTTGGCAGTTATTATAATTCTCGTGTTTTCTCCGCTGTCGCTTTTTACGCCGTCATTTCAACTGTCTTTCTGTGCGGTGGGAGGAATCTTGTTTTATACCAGATATTTTAAATCTGTTCCGTCAAAGCAAACTGCCGATGTTGGAAAACTGCAGTTAATTGCAGTTTTTGTATGGGGCCTGTTTAAAATGTCCTGTGTTATATGGGTTTTTACTGCTCCGGTTATCCTGTTGCATTTTAATACTATTAATCTATTAAGCCCTTTTATTAATGTTCCGGTGGTGTTGGTTGCGGCGTTATTGATAAATGCGGGTTTTGCCGCATTTATAATTTCACTGCTTTCTTCCTGTATTGCAGTTTTTCTTTTAAAAAGCCTGGAAATTTTGATAAGGCCGTTGATTTATTTTTCAGAGGTTTCAGCGCGATTTTCTTTTACTGTGGACAATTTAGCGGTAAAATTATTTTTAGTGGCAGCGGTATCGGTATTTGTTGCGGGCGCAATAGTGTCCCGCAAAAAAAATGGTATGAAAGCTCTTTTTTATATTGACTATGACTCCGAATGATTTATAGAATGTACGGATAAAATTGGTGGTTCTTGAAACTAAGTTTTTTGAATGATAGAGGAAAAGTGAATTTTGGATAAAATTCAAGCGGCGCTTTCCGGAAGGCGTCTTGTTCTCCGAATATCAGGCAGGGGCTCTTTTAAGCACAGTAAAGAGATCAAAGAATACATTCTTGACCGGCTTGAGAAAGATGCGAATATCTGCATCTTTGATTTAAAAGAATGTGTCAGTATGGACAGTACCTTTATGGGAATGCTTGCCGGATTGAGTTTTATATTAAAACCCCGTGAAGGCAAGGCAATGTATCTCGCCAATCTTAATTTAAACACAAGAAATCTTTTGAACACCCTCGGTTTGATGAATTTTATCTTAGAGAAGCAAATTGAAGAACTCTCTGACAAATTTCAATTTAAAGAATTAAATTTTAAAGAGGCAAAGACGACAGGGGTTGCAAAACATATGCTTGAAAGCCATAAAGCACTTGTAAAAATAGATGATAAAAACAGAAAATCATTTAAAGCTGTTGTAAAATCGCTGGAAGATTCAATAAAAAAAGATAAGAAAGATAAAGAAAAGTGAAAAATTCCTTTCAGATATTCTGGATTATTATAACTTTTATTTTTATAGCCCTCTATATATTAGAGAGGAAGAAATACAAAATTCTGAATAGAGAGAAAATAGCGCTGGTTCAGGAAAAAGAAGTTGTGATGTGTTTTCTCCAGGATATAGGAGAAGCATTTACAGAATCTCTTGGCCTGGATGACCTCCTGAGGAAAATCATAAAATGCTCTACTAATCTTGTCGGCGCGAATGCGGGAGCTATCTTTCTGTCAGATCCCGAATGTAAATACCTTCAGGCCAGAATAGTTGAAGGAACATTCCCCCCTATGACGGAAAATGTCGGGCTTGTGGCAGACAAGGTATCCACAAAAACAAAATACCTGGAGAATATTCTTAAAAAGGAGAAAGTTTCATACGGTTTTGGCGTGATAGGCGAAGCGGCGCAAAAAGCAGTGCCCATACTGATTGAAGACGGCAGCAAGGATGAAAGAATTCCAAAGCTTAAGTCTAATATTCTTGGCGTAGAAACGATGATGGCTGTTCCGGTGAAAATAAAGGATGAAGTTATCGGGGTTATGGCACTTGTAAATAAATGGTCGGGCAGGTTTAGTTCAACAGATCTTTCTCTTTTCTCGGCCCTCGCGGACCAGGCTTCAATTTCAATTAATAATGCAAAGTTTTACCATGCTCTTGCCGAGAAAAAGAGGATAGACCACGATCTTGAAATAGCAAGGGATATACAACATCTTCTTCTTCCTGAAAAATTTCCTGAAATGAAGGGTTTCGGAGTATCCGCATTCAGCGAGGCGGCCCTTGAACTTGGCGGTGATTATTATGATTTTATCGAAGTGGATGATGATCATGTAGGCATAGTTATAGCTGATGTTTCCGGCAAAGGTGTTTCCGCGGCTCTAATGATGGCAACCTGCAGGGGGACACTTAATGTTATTGCGAAGGGGAATAGGTCGCCGAAAGCTGTGCTTTGCGAATTAAATCGAATAATATTTGGTGATATGAAAAGGGATATGTTTATTTCCGTGCTTTATATGGTTCTTGATGTAAAAAACCATTGCCTTACTGCGGCCAGGGCCGGCCATGAGCCCATTCTCTATGTATCTAAAAAAGGCAGCAAACACGAACTTATTAAAGGCAATGGCATTGTTGTTGGTGTGGATGCCGGAGAAATATTTGCCGAAAATATGGAAGAAGTGGTTATTTCTCTGGCAAAAGATGATATAATCGTGTTATATACTGACGGAATAACCGAAGCCATGAACGCGCAGGGCCGTGAATTTGGCCGTGAGAACCTTATAGAAGCTGTTACGGTGTCTTCCGGAGGGAATCCCGGGGATATTGGGAAAAATATCAACGGCAGGCTTGCGCGTTTTACCGGGGGGGTTGCCCAGCATGATGATATGACACTATTGGTATTAAAAAGGTATTAGCCCATAGGGGTAAGAAAAAGGAAGGGAGGATAAAATGCCTATGTGCAGTATAAAAGTTGAAAAAATTGGATTTAAAATCCCTATATTTATTATTAGGGTTACCGGTTCTCTGGATGCCTATTCTTTTCCGGAATTCGAGGATAAAATTAGAGGGATATTAGATAAAGATGGGATTAACCTTATGTTTGATTTTGCCAACCTGGAGTATATTAGCAGTGCGGGATTGGGGGCTATGATGGGGTTTGCTAAGATTGCCAGGGAGAAAAAGGGTGATCTTGTGATTTTTAATCCTACCCCCAAGATTAATTCTATAATTAATATTCTTGGACTTTCAAAATTTATAAAAGTATTTGATAATGAAAAAACTGCTTTAAGCGCTTTCGAATAGAGGGGAAACTTAAAAATGAAAACAGATTCCATATATCTTAAAATACCTTCCGATAAATTTTTTCTGGGACTTGTCAGGAAAGTTATTACAGAACTCGCGGGCGGGATGAATTATTCTCAGGATGATATCGCGAAAATTGAGATTGCTGTAGATGAAGCCTGTACTAATGTCATTAAATACGCGTATACCTCTGAGGAGAAAATTGCTTTTAAAGGCGGGAAAGACAATGAAATAAACATAAAAGTTAATATAAACACTAAGAGAATTATAATTGAGGTATCAGACGCGGGTAAAGAATTTGATTTCGAAAACTATCATGTCCCGGATATCGCGGCTCATTTAAAAGAAATGAAAATGCATGGACTCGGTTTGTATATCATAAAGAATTTTATGGATGATGTATCTTATAAGAGAACACCGGATGGTGTAAATACACTTACTCTTGTAAAGTACATAAAAAAAGGGTGAAAAAAGACCCTTGATTTTTTTTAAACAGGCTGATTTAATGTTACAGCCTGTTTTTTATTGTGAAGGGTTTATACAAAGATATTATAAGGGGCAGGATTAAATGGAAAACAAAAAACATAAAGATAGCAAAAAAGATTACAAAAAAGAAGAAAAGATAAAAAAGGTTGAACAAAGAATTAAAGAACTTGAAGAAAAACTTAAAGACTCTGAAAAGTATCAGGGGCTTTATATAAAGAAAACAGCGGATTTTGATAATTACATGAAGAGATATGAAAGGGAAAGAAGCCGGATTATAAAGCTTGCAAATGAAGATATCCTTCTTGAAATTCTTCCTGTTGTGGATAATTTTGAAAGAGCTCTTGCTACCCCCGCTGAAAATCTTTCCGCGCTGCATGACGGGATAGAGCTTATCTTGAAACAACTTGAAACCATCCTTGATAAAGCCGAGCTTAAGAAGATAAAGTCTATTGGTGAAAAATTTGATCCGGTTTATCATCACGCGATAGGTGTTGTCGAGGAAGATGAGATAGAAGATGATATTGTTGTCGAAGAGGTTTTGCCGGGCTACACCCTTTTCGAAAAGGTTATTCGCCCGTCCATGGTAAAGGTATCCAGGCAGCTTAAGGAAAAAGATATTGAACCTGATGGAAATGGATGTGAAGGCAGACAACAGGAAGAAAAGCAGTAAATAGTGAATAGTATTTCGTGAATAGAAGAAAGGGAAATGATTTAAGGGTGAGAATTTATTATGGCAAAAAGAGATTATTATGAAGTTCTAGGTGAAGGCAGGCACGCAAGCTCTGAAGAAATAAAGAAGGCTTACAGGAAACTCGCGCTTAAGTACCATCCTGACAGGAATCCTGACAGCAAGGATGCCGAACAGAAATTTAAGGAAGCGGCTGAAGCGTATGAAGTTTTGAGCGACCCCGAAAAAAAACAGAGGTATGACCAATTTGGGCACAGCGGCATGAAAGGTGCGTTCGGCGGCCATGGTTTTGATATGTCTGACTTTACACAGGCCCATAGCATGGAGTTTCAGGATATTTTCGATTTATTTGCCGGAGGCGGTGCGGGTGGTATGTTTAGTTCCTTTTTCGGCGGAGGTTCCGCGAGGGGCGGCCGCCGCGGCGCGGTGCAGCGTGGTGAAAGCCTTCAATTCGACTTAAGCATTTCTTTTAATGAAGCTGTTTTTGGTACCAGTAAAGAGATAAAATTTTATCGTAAAGATACGTGTTCAGAGTGCGGCGGCAGTGGCGCGGCAAAGGGTTATAACAAAGAACGATGTCCACAGTGTGGAGGTGCCGGGCAGGTAAGTAGTTCTCAGGGTTTTTTCAATATAAGCAGAACGTGTCCTAAGTGCTTTGGGTCCGGTACAATTATTAAAAAACCCTGTAAGTTATGCAGAGGAGCCGGGCTGGTAGAAAAGTCACACACTATTAAAGTTAAAATTCCCTCGGGGGTTGATACAGGGGTCAGATTAAAAAGCGCGGGAGAAGGTTCTTCAGGGCCTGATAACGGATCAAAGGGAGATTTATATGTAAGAATACGTGTTAAATCACATTTGCTTTTCCATAGAGATGGAGATGATATAGTTATGCAGGTGCCGATTGATATTGCGACTGCTGCCCTGGGAGGTGGAATAGCAATTCCTACGCTTGAAGGAAAAGCTTCTCTTAAGATACCGGCCGGCACCCAGAATGGCAAAGTTTTCAGAATGAGAGGGAAAGGGATAAGAAACCTGCAGGGGTATGGTGTTGGTGACATGTTTGTAAAGGTTGAGATTGAAACCCCTGTAAAATTAGATTCCGAAAATAAGAAGCTGTTTTCTGAATTAAAGAGAATTTTCCTTCCTTCATCCAACCCGGCCCAATCAGCATTTATAAAAACAGCAGAGAAAATTAAGTGGAAGTAAAAAGATTTTTTTCTGAAATAATTACCCGCGCGGGTAGTATTGTAAGGCTTGACGCGGTTCAATCCCGCCATATTCTGAAAGTCTTGAGAATAAAATCCGGTGAGGAAGTAGAACTTTTTGATGGAAAAGGCAATGCTGCAAGGGCATCTGTGATGAATGTTCCGGGCAATATTGTCAATGTCAGGGTTATGGATATAGAAACAGGGAAATTCAAAGGGGTTTTGGAAATTGATATTGCCCTTGGGGTTTTGAAAGAGAAAGCAATGAATGTTGCCATTCAAAAGCTGTCAGAGCTTGGGGTAAAAAGGTTTATTCCGATTATGTGTGACTTCTCAGTTCCTGTTTTGAATAATCCTGAAGCTGCCCAAAAAAAGAGAGCGAGGTGGGGCAGGATTTCTCTTGAGTCGACAAAACAGTGCGGGAGGGCTAATTCTATGGAAATTTTACCCCCGGTAAAGTTTAAGGAGTTTCTTAAAATGGATTCCGGTAAGAAGTTTTTTGGCAGTATGGATGTCCCTGAATCTTTCAAAAGGGATATATTCAAAGATAATAATGAAAAGGTGATTTGTGCTGTGGGCCCCGAGGGGGGATTTAGTGAAAAAGAGGACGAAGAATTAAAGGTAAACCATTTCACTCCTGTGAGTCTCGGTCTCTATAGATTGAGAGCGGAAACTGCGGCTATAACCGCGGCAGCAATTTTGTCCAGCCTCTTAAGAAAGTAATTTGATGCCTGCATTCCTAATAAAAACATTTGGCTGCAAAGTCAACCAGTATGATTCTCAGACAATAAGAGAAATTCTTTGCCGTAACGGATTTACTGAGTTTGAAACAGGTTTATCCGGACAGCCCTCACTGATCATTGTGAACGGATGTACTGTAACGCGCCAAAGTGATGCAAAAGTAAGGGCCGCGTTGAGGAAATTTAAAAGGGTGTATCCCGGTGCAAAATTGATACTTACCGGCTGTTCCGCTGTAAACCCGCACTTTGAGCAAATTAAAGATATAAATTATATTATTGTTAAAAAAGAGGATTTTCCAGAAATTATTTCAATGTTTTCCGGCGCGGCTAAAGATGAAATTAAGATGCTAACCGGATTTAAGAACAGGACAAGGGCATTTTTAAAGGTTCAGGAAGGTTGCGACAGTTTTTGTACGTACTGCATTGTGCCGTATGTCCGGGGAAAACCGCGAAGCCGGCCGTTTAAAAATATCGTAACTGAAGCCGAACACTTTGTTAATACCGGTTTTTTAGAAATTGTTATTACTGGAATCCATGTAGCAAAATACTATGATTCCCAATACGGTAATTTGACAAAATTACTTAAGAGAATCTCAAGGATTCAAAATTTAAAAAGAATAAGAATAAGCTCTATAGAACTTGCCAGTAATTTGGAAGAAATTGTTGAGCTTTTTTCAACAGGGAAGCCGTTTTGCCCTCATTTCCACATTCCACTGCAGAGTGGTTCGGATAACGTTTTAAAAATGATGGGCCGTAAATATACTTACGGGGATTATTTAAAGCAGGTAAACAGGATAAGGAAGACAGTCAAAAATGTAACACTTTCAACAGACCTTATTGTAGGTTTTCCGGGAGAGACTGAAGATGATTACAGGATGTCCCTTGATGCTTTGAGAGATCTGGGGTTTATCAGGGTGCATGTTTTTCCCTATAGCCCGAGAAAAGGAACTGCTTCTTATGAGTATCCTGACAGGATTTCCGGTAAGATAATTAAAAAAAGAGTAAAAGAAGCAATAGATTTATCTCAAATAATTGCTGATGATATAAAAAGAAGCTGGCTGGGAAAAGAAGTTGAAATCCTTGTGGAAGGGAAAAGTGAAGGATTTTCTGATAATTATATGAGGGTCTTGGTTGATAAGCAGTCTAATAAAGACTTGGCGGCAAATTCTATTGTAAATGTCCAATTAAGGGAAATAGGCGATTCGGGTAATTTTTTTGCGAAATAATCCATTCTACCCCCGGGGTGAAATGGGTTGGGTATATAAAGACTGTAAGTTAGAAAATCCCGTGAAGGTTATTACTGAGTGACAGTATATACCAATAATGACGCGGATGGAGGCATAACGCTAGTGAAACTAAAAAATATAATAGAAAACGAAGTGTGAAAAAAGTATTTTGTCGACGGCAAATAAAAATTTCTACTTGACAGACAGCATTTTGGTTTGATACTTTTAACACTGGTATCTGTTTTGGTGGGTGTTGGTGATCGGGCTGTTAGATCATGTTAGATCAATGATAGGGGTAATTAAAGAGCTACGGGGTCCAATGGAAGAAACATTTTTAAAAAACATATTAATTGTTAGGAAGTTTTCAAACGCTTAAAATATAATATTTTTTGCGTTTTTTTTTGTACGTGTGCGTAACTATAAAGTTTAAAAAGCATCAATAAGGGGGATGAAATGGACAGAATGTGTTTGTTGAATCTGTTGTTTGTCTCTGTCGCGCTTGTTGCTTTTCCTTTAACTTCTCAGGCTAATCTTTTTGACAATTCCG
The DNA here is from genome assembly GCA_023136205.1 of Candidatus Auribacterota bacterium. Lineage (GTDB taxonomy): Bacteria > Auribacterota > UBA6266 > UBA6266 > UBA6266 > JAGLRQ01. Next base: position 956 of record JAGLRQ010000086.1, on the reverse strand, counting down.
GTTTTGAAACAGGTGATTTTACCGGATGGGAAAAATCTACTGACATTGTTAACAGTTGGGGGGATGCCTGGATTTGGGAAGATAGTGGAGATCATTTGGGTGATATACATTCCGGCACATATTGCGTAGGCGCTGGGATGGGCGGTGGAAATCCGGAAGGTACTGTATCTGTATGGCAGGATGTGAATATAAAATGTAAATGTCAAGATGGGGATGTAATTACTTTCTCTGCATGGACAAAAGGTGATGGTGATTTTGCGTCCGGCGGTACAGCCTGGCTGGAGCTTAAATTTAAAGATTCCGAACTTAATGTTATTAAAACTTATAAGTCCAGAACACGAGACGGTGTTTATGACTATGTAAAGGATGAGCTTTCTTGTCCGGTACCTGAAGGCGCGGTTTATGTGTCTGCTGTTTTTGTTGTGCACAGTTTTGGAGGAAGCGTTGGTATGGATGACGCTTCACTTACTGTTAATTCTAAACCCTGGATTTAAGGGTTGAAATAGAAAATAGCAAAGATAGCGGAAACGCTCTATCTTTTCAAAAAAGAGAGGAGGTGAAAAAGATGAAAAAAGTTTATTTAGCAACTATCGTTTTAGCTATGGCAATGATGGTAATTCTTCCGTCAACAGCACAGGCGAACTTGCTTAGCAATGCGAGTTTTGAAAGTCCTGGTAATACTTGGGCCTGCCCCACAGATTGGGGTACGGACGGAACTGCTGCCGCCAAAGGACAGACAAATTATGCTATTACTGCCTACGAAGGAAACTGGGTATTTACTGTAGACCAGTGGGGTGGTGGATCTGCTGATGCGTGGGGGTATGCTGCGCAAGATGTAACCACGGCTCTTAATACCGGTGATACCGCTACTTTGAATATGTATATAGCGACAGATGTTGATTACACCGGTTCGGCTAAGGTAAAGCTTGACTTCTTAAATGACGCAGATGTAGTTT
>JAGLRQ010000085.1 GCA_023136205.1 Candidatus Auribacterota bacterium | reverse complement strand
TATTCCACAAAGCGGCTTTTTCCGGAAAAACATTGTCTAAAGAGCTGACATTACGGGCAAGCTTTTTATATGTTTCTTCTTCCGGTTCAAAAGAAAACACCTTCATGGCTGCTTTAGCAAATGCCGGCGCTGTATCCCCTGTATGCGCTCCTCCATCTATAACTACATCTTCTTTCTCCGGCCTTACTTCAGGATGAAAATACGCCGGATAAGGCGAACTGTCCACTAAACGAACCAGACCCAACCTATAATTTACTATTCTCCTTAATACTTCCCCGGACGGCTTATCCTTTAATAAATCAAAAAACCGTTTAATCTTTTTAAGGTCCAGTTTCAAATTAAAATGATCTTTTAACAGCCACTCATCTGAACTACTCCAGTTGGTTATCCCCATTTCTTCAAGCTGGACAGCAATATCCTTTACCCACATGCTGGCTATTACAATATGGGGCCGGTTCTTCAAACGGGAGGGGTTTAAAACCTTTATACCATCTATAACTATCCCATGCTTTTTTATATCATTATCACAAAAATAATCTATCTTAAGGCCCTTAGCTTCAAGAATCTTCTTTAACCTCCTGCCCGCGTTTGACGCGCCGAATATTATCATCTTAAAAATATATTCCCCCGTTTACATTAAGCGTATGTCCGGTAATATAGGACGCGTCATCTGATGCTAAAAACAAAACAGCTTTTGCCACTTCTTCAGGCGTGCCTAAACGTCCAAGCAATATTTTCTCTTCAATCGACAGCCCTTTCGCGGCCTTTGCCATTTCAGATTCAATAAGGCCGGGTGAAACAGCATTCACCCTGATCTTTTTCCGCGCGCAAAAGATCGCCAGGTTTTGAGTAAAAGCTATTAATCCCGCTTTAGAAACCGCATAGTGTGTTGTCCTCGGGCCCCCGTACTGCCCGCTAACCGAAGAAATATTAATTATCGAACCTTTTTCTTTCATCATTGATAAAAATTCCTGTGTAACAATAAACGGGCCTTTTAAATTCACATCCAGGACATTTTCCCAATCGTTATCTGTTATCTTCTCAAAATCGTTTGGCTTATTAATTCCAGCATTGTTAACAAAAATATCGAGATGGCCAAATTTGTTTATCACAATATCTTTTGCTTTTTTAACGGACAAACGATCAGAAACATCCATTTGAACCGCTATAGATTTTCCTTTTTTGTCTCTTTCCGCGACTTCTCGAGCTAAATCTTTGTTTTTCTTATAAGTAACAATAACAGTACCTCCAGCTTCAATAATCGCAGCTGCTATTGCTTTCCCAATTCCACGACTGGCCCCTGTCACCAGGGCAATTTTCCCGTCAAGCCGCATTACTTACCTCCTTGCGTGAGACCACAACTTAGAGAACGCAGTGAAGCTAAGTTGCATGGTCGAACGTAATCCCGAACTTGTTTCGGGATCTCTTTCTTACATTTTTCTTTTCAAAAGCCCTTCTACCGCCTTACAAATATGTTCGGCAGTCAACCCAAAATATTGTGCTAACTCATCTGATTCCCCTGATTTTCCAAAACGATCATTAACTCCAATAATTTTCATCTGAACAGGATGATTTTGCGAGACAAACTCTGAAACAGCGCTTCCCATACCACCCATTACATTATGATCCTCAGCTGTTACAATTGCCCCTGTCTCTTTAGCCGCGGACAAAACTTCATTATTATCTAAAGGTTTTATAGTTGAAAGATTTACTACACGAACAGATATACCTTTCTTCTTTAAAATATCAGAAGCTTCAATAGCACGTGCCACCATGACACCCGTCGCAATAACAGTAATATCTTTTCCATCCTTTATTCTCGTTGCCTTACCAATTTCAAACCTATGGTTACTATCAAATATTACCGGTGCCGGACTCCTGCCAATACGCATATAAACAGGGCTCCTTATCTCCAGGATAGAACAAAAAGCACCCATAAGTTCATTAGCATCCGCGGGGACTACTACTACCGTATCCGGAATAGAGCGCATTATAGCCAGGTCTTCAAGCATCTGCGCGGTTGCTCCGTCAGGGCCGGTATCCACACCCAAATGTGAACAACATAATTTCACATTGCGATTGGGAAAAGCTATTGCTGTCCGAAACTGTTCATGTGCCCGCATCGTACCGAAAACGGCAAATGTAGAAACCACGGGAATAATACCAAAATCTGAAAAACCCCCGGCTGCCGCCATCATATTTTGTTCTGCTATACCAAATTGTATTACCCTTTCTGGAAATTGCCGGACAAAAGGTTTGGCACCCGTACCGCCTGCCACGTCAGCATCAAATAATACAAAATCGTTTCTCTCTTTTGCTAATGACACAAGGACGCGTCCAAATGCTTCTCTCAGCGAGACTTTCTCCCCTACTTTCCAGAATTGCAGTTTATCCATTTTTATACTCCAACTCTTCCAGCGCTTTTTTTAGTTCTTCATCCTTCATGGTAACACTGCCATGCCAGTAATTTTTATCCTCCATAAACGAAACCCCTTTGCCTTTTGTAGTATTTGCCAGAATAAACGCGGGTTTCCCTTTTTTGCTTTTTGCCTCATTCAACGCATTTTTTATCTGCTTTAAATCATGTCCGCAAATTTCAATAGTATTCCAGCCAAAAGCAGACACCTTTTCAATCACAGGAAAATAATTCATTTGTTTCTCTACAGAATTTTCACCCTGTAATCTGTTAGCGTCTAAAATAGCAACAAGATTATCTGTTTTATGATGCCCCGCTGCCATTATAGCTTCCCAAGTATTGCCTTCCTGCATATCACCATCCCCTAAAATCACATATGTCCTGGCGCTTCGTTTGGTATAGCGCGCTCCAATTGCCATACCAAGCCCCTGAGAAAGCCCCATGCCAAGGGAACCGGAAGGGGCATCAATACCGGGAATTTTTACATCGGGATGCCCTTCTAAATAGTGGTTTATTTTCCTTAATCCTTTCAAATCCGATACAGGAAAATACCCTTTGAGAGCTAATACCGCGTAAAGGGCAGGGCAGGCATGGCCTTTGGATAAAACCAATCTGTCTCTATCAACCCAGTCCGGCTCATCTGGGCGAATGTTCATTTCCTCGAAAAAAAGAACCGTTAAAATATCAGCCACCGACAAAGAACCGCCGGGATGTCCGGAACGGGCATAATATATACTCTCAAGGCACAACTTCCTAATTTCCGTTGCCGTTTGTTCAAGATTCATAAACAATCTCCTAAAAGCTGTATGTAGTATTGCGTATATAGTATATAAAAATCAGTATTGAGTATTGAGTATTGAGTATAAACTTCCTACTTTTTACTCCCTTGCCTACCGGCTTGCCTATCGCTCCTTGCCGTTTTTTATTTGTGTCTTTGCGGGAAATTCTATTTTTTCTTATTTTTTATCTGTGTTAATCTGTGTCTATCTGCTGGTTCAAATTTTTCTCTTTTTATTTTTTCCACTATTCACTGGTTTTAATTCATTAACAAAAATATCTCTCCCCCCGCGCAATTCTTATATACAATAGTTTCAGCTCGAATTTAAGCATACAATAGATAACACAAATAATTTTAAGCTTATATTTGCGAAATAAATCCCTTATAAGGCCTAGCTTTCTCTTCTTACCGTTTCTGAAATAAAACATGAATCTATCAATGTCTTTTGCCATATATAAAAAGTCCGGAGTAAAGGCCTCCGTAGTAATCGGCCCGCCGTCATTATTAAGGCATTCCAGATTAAAATCCTTTGAAAAATAATTTTTCTCCCTGCAAATATCATACAGGCGAGTACCAGGATAAGGCAAAGCAATCTGAATTTCATTCTGTTCCAGGTTCAGATAGCGGGACAATAAAAACGTGTCCCAGATATCTTTCTTTGTTTCGCCGGGCATTCCTATTACAAAAAATCCCCTGCACAATATTTTACATTTCTTACACTCCTTTACCACAGAAAACAATTTTTTTAATAACATGGGTTTTTTTATAATTTCTGAAAGAACGCGCTGTGACCCCGATTCTATAGCCAGGCTTAGTGAAAAACACCCGCTTTCTCTCATCAGCCTGATTAATTTGTCATCCAGGCTCGAAATCATGATTCCATTGTTGGCACCCCATGTTATATCCATTTCCTTAAGGCCGTTGAATATAGCTGCTGCCCTGTCATAATCATATGTCAAATTTTCATCAGAAAAGTGTATCTCTTCAATATTATATTTTTTTATCAGGAAATCAATTCCGCGTAAAACATACTCCGAGCTGTGCATCCTGACCTTCCTTGACCATATATCTCTCGCGGCGCAGAAAATGCAGTCAAAAGGGCAGCCCCGGCTTGTTATAAAGTTCATAAATCTGTTTTTTTTCTTACACCCGAAAGGAACACCAATTTTAAAATATTTTTCAATATCAAACAGGTGATACGCGGGCAGGGGAAGTTCATCTAAATTCTCTATATAATACTCTTTAGGGTTCGATTTTATTTGGCCGTTTTCTTTATAGATTAAACCGTCTACCTGGTGAAAATCTCCCTCTTTTTGATATAATTTGTTTAACAGATGAACAAACGCAGTTTCCCCTTCAGCTTTTATTATAAAATCCACATATGGCTTGATTATAACCTCTTCATAATACGGCTTAGGAGCAATTCCTCCAATAATAACTTTAATATCAGGATTAGCTTGCCAGATTTCTTCAGCAGTCTTTAAAGCGCTTTCCAACTGGTTAAAAAATATACACGAAATTGCCACTACATTACTGTTGAATTCCAACACCCGCCGGGCAATTTCTCCAAACCTCAAACCAAAAACCTGATACTTTCCGTATTGATAGATATTTCCGTAACCCGCGACAATACTATCAATAACTTCACATTGATACCCCTCCTTCTCCCCAACTGCCGCCAGGGAAGCAATACCCAAAGGCACTTCCGCTTCAATACCGTAAGCTATCTTTTTCCCCGCAACATCAATTAACGGCGGCTGAATAAGCGTAACTCTCATTTGTTTTTTAAGGCTTATTGTTTCCATATAACATAAATCGGCACATCATAATTAGACTTCCAAAGTTTCCGGTCACTTATTCCGGGTTTCTCTAATATGTTTAAGACCATGCCTTTTTTTTTGAAATTTTCTATTAGATCACATGCTGTCGCGAAAACTGTTTCCGAAACATGATGGGAGGAATAATGCTCTTTAACATTACCTTCACCTTTATCAAACCAATTCAAAAGACCCTCAAAAGGATTAATTTCAAGCGCGTTCGGGATAAGATACAAAGATCCCAATGGGCCATGTAATCGTGGGGCAACCTCCAGCACAAACACATTATTCTCTCCGTCTACAATAAAATCGCCTTTGACAGGGCCGTGAGTTAGCCCAACCGCGCGGCAGGCTTTCTCAAAAATAGAATAAATTTCTTCCTGTAAACTTTTTGACAGTATTGTAGGGCAGCTTCCTTCTATTACAACCGTATGCGGCAACGGCCCAGCTTTTTTATCATTAATACCCAAACGGATCAACCTGCCTTCCGTTAAAATACCGTTCGTGTCATGTAACAACCCTTCAACATATTCTTCACAAACCACAGTTTTGCTTGTGGCATACTGAACGGCACGATTAAAAGCGTCTTTAAGTTCCCTTTCAGAACTTACAATCGTAATACCCTGAGAGCTCAAGCTATTAGATGGTTTGATTACATACTTTTTGCCTTTTTTATATTGCACCTTCGAAATAAGTTCCGTACTCGATTTTGCACTGCAGCCGGAAGGATGTAAAACATTATGCTGTTTGAATTTTTCTCGCATCAGGCTCTTATTCTCGCAAATATAGGCTGAAAGCGGAGAGTGCCAGGGAATATTCAGGCTTTGGGCTATTAAGGCAACAGGAAAAAACAATTCTGTTCCCGTATAGATATATGTAATTTCATTTTCAATTTGTTTTTGACACAGAAAAGATAAAATGGCAGAAGCATCACATCCATCTGCCACAATTGGAACATCAGCCTTTTCTAAGGCCACGGCATTCTTATCTCTATTAGTTACTATAGTTTTATATCCCTTTTGTTTCGCTATTTCTAATTGAGGAAGACACCAGTCACCCATCCCTACAAACAAAATGTATTTCTTAAAACCCGACATATTCAAACCTCTCCAAAGAAATTGCCGGACACATATTTTTAACAGACTGCATAAGCTGTCCGGCATCAGAGTGAGACACAATACTATACCCGGCAATTAACATTGGCCCTTTGTTTGTCCGAACTTCGTATTCAGGAACTGAAAAATATCTGCCTATTGATTTTGAACTAACCTTATTTATTTCTTCTGAATTAGTCTTATCTTTCACACTGCATACCAAAGCTGTGTTTGTAAGGCGCTTCGGCTGCTTCTGAATTGTATTCCCCAAATGAGTTAACACATAATTTTCCACAAGATCATATTGAAAAGACTCTTCAGCTAAATAAACATCGTCAAACGGCACAAATTCAACTTCTATAATATGCAACACATTATCAGGAGCCAACATAATATCAACGCTTAAAAACTCAGGAGGCAGGTGTATCGACAAGCAAAAGCGCTTCAGCTTCTCTTTTATTTTATTTTTAACTGAATCCAGCAAAGGATCTCGCTGAGATGTAGAACCTACAATAATCCCCAGTTTCACATCAAACAATGTCCATCCAAGGTTTAAAAATACAATATTCTTTCCGTCCCATACCGCATCTGCCGCAATTTCTCTGCCATTAATGTAACTTTCACGGACATAATCCTGTTTGCACCCGGAAACCGGACAGTTTTTTTTATAAGATTCAAATGAACAAAAAAATGTTATGCCTCTACCCCCCATTCCCCCAAACCGCGGTTTTTCAACAAGAGGAAAACAATGCTCATCAAGCTCTTTTTGATCATATATGTCTATTTGAGAACAATGTATCTCGTTCAAATGTTCTCTTAATAACAGCTTGTCCATTAAGAGATCTGTTTCTCTCTCTCCCAGATAAGGCATTTTAAGCAGCTTTTTTATCCCCTGTGCGGTTTTAAAAGGCAATCCGGTACATGGAGC
>JAGLRQ010000084.1 GCA_023136205.1 Candidatus Auribacterota bacterium | reverse complement strand
ACAGAAAAGAAGTTGTTATCAGGAGAACCCAGTTTGAACTGACAAAAGCGGAACAGAGAGCCCATATCCTTGAAGGTTTTAAAATCGCGCTGGACCATATTGATGAGTTTGTAAAAATAATAAGAAAATCGAAAGACAGAAATGAAGCGAAGGCCGTTTTAATAGCCAAGTTCAAACTCTCGGATATTCAGGCAACCGCGATCCTGGATATGAGGCTGTATCAGCTCACCGGGCTGGAAAGAGAAAAAATAGATGAAGAATACGGCGCGCTTATAAAGAGGATAGCTTATCTTAAAAATGTTCTTGCCAATGAGAGAATGGTTTTGAATATTATCATTGAAGAACTTGAGGAAGTTAAAAAGAAGTACGCGGATGCCAGGAGGACGGAAATAATCGCGGCGGCAGAAGAAATGTCAATTGAAGACATGATTGCCAATGAGGGGTGCATTATAACTATTTCTCATACGGGTTATATAAAAAGATGCCGGGTGAGTACCTATCGCCAGCAGCGCCGCGGCGGAAAAGGCGTAACCGGAATGGATACAAAAGAAGAAGATTTTGTTGAACGTCTTTTTACCGCGTCAACACATGATTATATGCTTTTCTTTACGTCTCTGGGTAAATGTTACTGGAAAAAGGTTTATGAAATACCTGAAGGCGGGCGCCTTTCCAAAGGCAAAGCGATAGTGAACCTGCTTGAGCTAAAAGGGGATGAACAGATTGCGGCGCTGATAAGGGTGGCTGATTTTGAGGAAGGCAAAAGGCTTATGATGGTAACCGAAAAGGGAATCGTTAAGAAAACGGCCCTTTCCGCCTTCAGCAGCCCGCGCAAAGGCGGAATAATCGCCATAAAAATTGACGAGGGAGATAATTTAAAAAGCGTTAATATGACAGACGGCGAAAGTGAAATGACAATTGTTACAAGAAACGGGATTTCCATAAGGTTTAATGAAAGCGATATAAGGGATATGGGAAGAGCGACGAGAGGCGTCAAGGGCATCAGCCTGAAAAAAGATGATAAGGTTGTAAGCGCTGTTGTTGTCAACAAAGAAGAAACCCTCCTGATAGTGTGCGAGAAAGGGTCCGGGAAGAGAAGCCTCTTTGATGAATACAGGATTCAAAAGAGAGGCGGTAAAGGTGTTATTGCCGTAAAAACGCGGGAGAAAAACGGCAAGGTTGTAGGTGTGCTTGTTGTAACGGATAGAGATGAGGCGATGCTGCTTACCACAGGTGGTAAAATGGTAAGGATTTCTGTCTCTGATATAAGAACGACAGGAAGAACTACCCAGGGTGTAAGGGTTGTTAAGTTGGGCTCCGGAGATAAGCTTGTCGCGGTTTCAAAGGTTGTAACATCTAAAAACGAAGAGGATGTTGAAAAGGAGGCGGGGATGGAAGAAGAACGCCGTAAGCAAGAGCGCCGCAGCGGCAAAGACCGTCGTGTCAACACAAAACCATTCAGCGGCAAGGAAAGGCGCAGTGGGAAAGAGCGCCGCAGCGGCAAGGATCGTCGCAGTGGGAAGAAATAATATAAAAGAAAGAAACGACATTATTCCCATAGAACATACGGCTGATGCCGGTTTTATTATAAAAGGCGAAACAACAAATGATCTTTTCCTGAACGCGGCAAAGGCTCTGTGCAATTTAATGGAAGTGGAAGAGATTGCCCCTGTTAAAGAAGAAAAAATCACACTTGAAGCTCCTTCAAAAGAGGAGCTTCTTATTTTGTGGCTTAATGAGATTATATTTCTTGCCGAGCAAAAGAGCATAATTCCAAAAGACATACATATAATTTTTGAGGGGAATAAAATTATTGTAAATTTTAAGCCGGTTAGAGTTACAATAAGAGTGGAAGTAAAAGCGGCGACATATTACAAGGTTGGAATTAAAAAAACTAAAACAGGGTATTCAACGGATATATTTTTTGATTTATGAGTTTCAGGAAAGAAGATTTAAAAAAGGTTAGTGATTTTGTCTGGGAGATCCCTGTAAGTTATGACAGGGCTATGAATGTCCCGGGCAGGATATATGCTTCCGCGGAAACTCTGCCTTCCGTGTTGGATGGCGGCGCGCTTGACCAGATAATGAATGTCGCAGCTCTTCCCGGCATAGTTAAACATTCATTTGGAATGCCTGACATTCACTGGGGATATGGTTTTCCCATAGGCGGAGTTGCTGCCTTTGATATGGATAAGGGAGTTATTTCACCCGGCGGTGTTGGTTTTGATATTAATTGTGGTGTCCGCCTCGCGGCAACTTCGGTAAAAGTAAGCGATATTAAGGGAAAAATTGAGGATATTGTAAATACGCTTTATTCCAGGATTCCGCTGGGCGTTGGATCGACAGGTTCCATTAAAGCCTCGAAATCTGTTTTAAAAAAAGTCCTTGAAAAAGGCTCCCGCTGGGCGGTTGAAAATGGTTTTGGGAAAGAGGAAGATATTGAGAAAACGGAAGAAATGGGGCAAATGAAAGGAGCAAACGCGGATGCTCTTAGCAAACGAGCTTATGAGCGTGGAGAAAATCAGATTGGGACGCTTGGCTCCGGGAATCATTTTATTGAACTGCAGGAAGTGACGGAAATTTATGATAAAAGCCTGGCAGAAGATTTCGGGCTCTTTATCGGGCAGATGGCGATCATGATTCATTCCGGTTCAAGAGGCCTTGGATATCAGGTGTGTGATGATTTTATACGAAAACTCTCGCAGGCTGCTCAAAAATATGGGATAAAGATAAGAGACAGACAGCTTGTATCCGCTCCTGTCAGGAGCCCGGAAGGAAAAGAGTACTTTTCGGCAATGTCGGCGGCGGCTAATTACGCGTGGGCTAACAGGCAGGTTTTAATGAGTCTTTCCGAGAAAGCTCTTTTGGAGTCTATAGGAATTAGTGAATCAAATTTGCGTTTGACTCTTGTATATGATGTCGCGCATAATATCGCGAAGATTGAAAGGCATAATGTTGATGGTAAAGAAATTGAGCTTTGTGTCCACAGAAAAGGCGCGACGAGAGCGTTCCCTCAAGGGCACACAGAACTCGGCGGACGATTTAAAAAAACCGGGCAGCCTGTTATAATTCCCGGGTCAATGGGGACAAGCTCTTATCTGCTTGTTGGGACAGAGCGTGCCCTTACGGAAACTTTCGGATCGGTTTGCCATGGCGCGGGAAGGCTGCTTTCCCGATCACGGGCAATTAAAACCATAAATTCCGAGCGCTTGAGAAAAGAGCTTAACAAAAGAGGAATAAGTGTCAGGGCTAAAAAAATGAAAACGCTTTCTGAAGAGGCTCCGGCTTCGTATAAGAATATTGATGATGTTGTTGAGGTTGTAGCGCGGGCCGGCCTTGCGAAGAAAGTAGTTAAACTAAAGCCTTTAGGTGTGATAAAAGGATAGTAAAAGCAGTATATCGTATTGAGTATGTAGTATGTAGTTAAAATAAAAAAAGCAAATCCTTAGAAATTGAAATAATTTCAAGGGAGATCAAGTTCCCTTAGGGGATAATTTTGGATTTTGGTAATTTTGTGATTTGTTTTTAACTCAATACTATATACTCGATACTCAATACTAACTACATAAAAGGTATAAATCATGCTGGACTTAAAATTTATAAGAGAAAATGTTGAAACAGTAAAAGAAGGAATCAGAAAGAAGAATGTTAATGTTGACCTTGATGCTTTGCTTGGCCTTGACGCGCAAAGGAGAGAGCTTCTTAAGGAAGTTGAACAGCTCAAAGCATTAAAGAACAGCACTTCTAAGGATGTTGGCAGAGCTAAGGCGAAAGGGGAGGACTTTGAAGCTATTGCGGCTCAAATGAAGCAGGTTTCCCAGAAAATTAAAGAAATAGACCAACAAGTGGAGCAAATCGCTGACAATATGAGGGGTTTATTGCTTAGAATCCCTAATTTGCCGGAAAAATCGGTTCCTGTTGGAGGCGAGAAGGCAAATAAAACAATAAAAGAGTGGGGAAAGAAAAAAACATTTGATTTTAAACCTTCTGCCCATTGGGATCTTTGCGAGAAGCTTGATATAGCGGACTTTAAAAGGGCTGTAAAGGTGTCCGGGACCGGGTTTGTGGTGTTTAAGGGCCAGGGCGCGCTTCTGGAAAGGGCTCTTATAAACTTTATGATTGATACCCATGTTAGGGATAACGGCTATACGGAAATAATGCCTCCGTATCTGAGTAATGAAAAAGCAATGACAGGGACAGGCCAGCTTCCAAATTTAAAAGATGATATGTATTGTTTAAAAGAAGACGGCTATTACCTTATACCAACAGGGGAAGTGCCGGTGACAAATCTTTATTCCGATGAAATATTGAAAGCCGATGAACTTCCAATCTATCATGTAGCACACACGGCGTGTTTCAGGAGGGAGGCAGGTTCATACGGCAAAGAAACGCGGGGCATGAAGAGAGTTCACCAGTTTGATAAGGTTGAGCTTGTTAAGTTTACCACGGCAGAAACTTCATATGATGAACACGAAAAACTGCTTAACAACGCGGAAATGATACTTCAAAAGCTGAATTTGCCCTATAGGGTAAGGATACTTGCTTCAGGAGATATGAGCTTTGCCGCGGCAAAATGTTATGACCTGGAAGTTTATTCACCCGGCAATGATGAATATTTGGAAGTTTCTTCATGCAGTAATTTTGAAGATTTTCAATCAAGAAGAGCCCATATCCGTTATAAAAGCAAAGAAGGAAAAACCGCGTTTGTCCATACTCTGAACGCGTCCGGGCTGGCTCTTCCACGGACATTTATCGCGATCCTGGAAAATTATCAGACTAAAGATGGCAAGATTGAAGTCCCGGAAGTGTTAAGGCCTTATATGAATGGATTAGCGTTCATTGGATAGGAATCGTTGACATAAAGCATATTCTTGATGTAGTATATCGCTTCTTGAATTAGAGGATTTGTTATTAAGTTTTGAATAGTAAATGATTTATTTTTTTCGATTCACGAGATACTAGATACTATATACGAAATCAATGGAGAGGTGGCCGAGCGGCCGAAGGCGACGGTTTGCTAAACCGTTGTACGGGCTAATACTCGTACCGAGGGTTCAAATCCCTCCCTCTCCGCCAAGCCTTTTAAGCGTACCCTTAAGGATCCACACAAACGCACTAAAATCGTCGCAAACCCCATACATTCCAAGCACATACAATATTACCTTATTACAGCTAACATCAGTTATCGCTACAGATAAAATTCCCTTTTTTGCTCAATTATGTGGTGGAAATGTGTTGGAGCTAAAGAAAATGGGGAAAGTCCCAAGCAAGCGAAGCGAGCGCGTGGACTGTCCCTTTTTTCTGAAAGGAGTAAATACTATGTGGCCATTTAGCATCTACAAACTTCTATATCCAAAACCAAGATATGTTTGGGTTCAGGTTAGAATACTCCATGAAACCAAAAAGGCGCTTTTGGTTGAAAATGTAGAGAAAATCTGGATACCCAGTTTAGAATTTTCATCATCTGTAATTATTCCATCCGAAACAGAGATAATTTTAACCTGATGATAATTAAACTTAAGCACCATTGTTAGCATTTGATGATTGCTTCTTGAGAGTCTTGATAAATCATCTACCGCAACAGCATCAAACTCCTTATTTTCCATGGCTTTTTCCAGTGCCTGAAGAGCCGGCCTGTTAACAATAGACCCTGAAATAGCTTCATCAACATAAATATGCTTTTCTTCAGCGGTTAGACTATTGTCCTTGATGTACCTTTTACAGACTCTAATCTGATCATCAATACTCTTTGCGCTCTGGTTCTCGGAAGAATAACGCGCGTAAATCGCGACTCTCATTTTTGGCCCTTATTTTGCCCTTACGTCATTGCGAGGGCACGAAGTGCCCGAAGCAATCTCAGAAAACACCTCAGGATTTTTCAGAACGGTTTCAATATATTCATCCGCTAAGACAGAACAAATGACATCCAGAAGATTTTGGACACCGGGATTGTCTTCCCATGAAAAACTTTCCTTTTGAACTTCTTTCAGGCAATTTTTCTTTTTTTCTTGCGCCAGCATATTCTCACTAACCATTAGAAAACCTTGCTTTTATAACCTTTTAGGTATATATTATCAATCCAAAGCACTTAAGTAGATATTCCCTTGTATGAATATAATATACCTCGGAAGGTATAGCATGTCAAGAACTTTTTAACATTTTTTTAAAAAGGCAATCGCATGGACATAAAAAAGCTAGGGAAAAGAATCAAACTTGCCCGGATAGAACAAGACTTAACCCAAACCCAGCTTGCCCGGAAGATTGGCGCTAAGCAAAAAAGCATTTCCCACTATGAAACCGGTGCATCGTTGCCGTCACTTGAAACCCTGGTTAAAATTGCCAATGCGCTGAAAAAACCAGCGGGCTATTTTTTGGATGAGTGAAAAAATAGGGATTATGTATTGTGAATAACAAGAAACCTGGGTTCGTGGAACGATTCTTCGCCTGGTTATTCAAACCAGTGAATGATATTGTTGAAGATGCAACCGACTCGATAGCTGAAAAAGTAAGTAAGAAAATTAAGGAAGATAAGTTGCTGGAAGAAGAAGATGAGGGAAAGAAATAGGTGTCTGCCCCTAATTCACACGACAATAGCCACACAGGGCTGGTGAAAGTGGGATTATTGACATGAATTTTTCATGAAGAGTATTGAAAATATGGATTCAACAAAGGAAGAAAAGCAGGTTGTCTCACGAAAGAGAGTTACCGATCATGGCGAAGTTTACACTGCTAAGCGGGAAGTGAATGCCATGCTTGATTTGGTGAAGCAGGAAACGGAGAGGATTGAATCCCGGTTTTTGGAGCCTGCCTGTGGTACAGGGAATTTTCTGGCAGAAGTGTTGAATAGAAAACTTCGTGTTGTTGAAAACCGCTATGGCAAAAACCAGTTAGAATATGAGCGATATTCGGTTATCGCCGTATCCAGTATTTATGGAATCGACATTCTTGAAGACAATATTGTTAAATGCAGAAACCGACTTTTCGATATATTCAACGAGAGATATGGTAACCTTTACAAGGAAGCGGCAAAGGAAGAATGCGTGAAGGCGATCAAATACATCCTTGAAAAAAATATTATCTGGGGTAACGCACTTGATTTAAAAACGGTGGGTAAGAATCTTCAGCCGATCGTCTTTTCCGAATGGTCTCCTGTCAACGGGAGCATGTTTAAGCGTCGGGATTTTACTTTTCATGGATTGCTTAACCACGCAGCGATAAAAGAGCTGCCATTGTTTTCAGATCTCGGAGACGATGTTTTTATCCCCAAGCCTATGAAAGAGTATCCGTTAATTTATTTTCTGAGGGTTGCTGATGTTGAAGAGCAATAATTACAATCCAGATGTGCTGACCTGTCTTGCGAACTTGAGCAGCGATGAGGTATTTACACCTCCGCAAATGGCAAATAAAATTCTTGATTTATTACCCAAAGTAATTTGGAGTGATAAGAATGCCAGATTTCTCGATCCTGTCTGTAAGTCAGGCGTATTTCTGAGGGAGATTGCTAAGAGGTTAATGTTTGGTTTAGAAAAGGTAATTCCAGATAAGCGGACGAGGATTAATCATATTTACAAAAACCAGCTTTTCGGTATTGCTATAACGGAGTTGACTTCACTGCTTTCCCGAAGATCGGTTTACTGTTCCAAAACAGCCAATGGAAAGTACTCTGTTTGTGAAAATTTCAATAATAAACAAGGCAACATATGCTTTAAGCGGATTAAACATACTTGGCTAAACGGCAAATGCCAATTTTGCGGCGCGAGTCAGGAGGTCTATGACCGAAGCAATGAGTTCGAAACCCATGCTTATCAATTTATCCATACAAAAAAACCGGAGGAGATATTTAATATGAAATTTGACGTGATTGTTGGGAATCCACCGTATCAGTTAGATACTGGTGGCCCCGGAAGACAAGCAAAACCAATTTATCAGCATTTTGTTTGTCAGGCAAAGAAGTTAAATCCGCGTTATTTGGCTATGATTATACCTTCCAGGTGGTTTGCTGGTGGGATGGGTTTAAATGAATTTAGGGAAGAAATGATTAATGATGACAGGATAAGCACTATTGTTGATTATGTCGACGCACGCGAGTGTTTTCCTGGCGTGGATATAGCTGGTGGCGTTTGCTACTTCTTATGGGAAAAGGACAGGCATGGCGATTGTGTAGTAGTGAATAAATTTAAAGGCAAGGAGTTTATTTCAAGAAGACCGCTTAATGAATTTAAAACATTTATTCGTTTTGATCCCGCAGTGTCTATATTGAGAAAAGTCTTTTCAAAAAATGAAGAAAAGCTTACTAAAATTATTTCTCCAACAAGACCCTTTGGCTTAAAAACTAGTGATAGGCCAGATGGATCCGGCGATATACATTTAGTTTCATCTGGAGGTAAAGGTCTAATTTCATCATCACGAGTGACTGCTGGTAAAAACATGATTAACAAATGGAAAGTGTTAACATCGAAGACTTCACACGATCACGCAGGGCAACCTGATAAAGACGGAACCAGAAGAGTTTTGTCTAGAGTCGAAATATTGAAGCCAAACCATGTTTGTACGGAGTCTTACATTATTCTTGGAGCTTTTACACGAAAACAGAATGCTGAAAATTGCTTGCAGTATGTGAAAACTAAATTTGTAAGGTTTTTGGTATCACTTTTATCATTCTCGCAAGATATAACGCGTGAAAGATTTGCTTATGTTCCTTTCGTTAATATTGATGAACTTTGGACTGACAAAAAACTCTACAAAAAATACAATTTAACCGAAGAAGAAATTGATTTTGTAGAGTCTATGATTCGCCCAATGGAGTTGGCCAATGAGTAAAGAGTTTTTCCCACAACGACCTGATTCTAAGCCGACCATCTACGCTTATGAGGATACGAATCCTCAATATAGAGGGTTGTTAAAAATTGGCTATACCACCGTAAATGTTCAGGCGCGGGTGGCACAACAATACCCTACGCTTCGCCCCGGAAAACTACCGTACAAGATTGTTCTTGAAGAATTTGCTATGCGGAATGACGGCAGTGTTTTTACCGATCACGAAGTTCACTGGTATTTGAGGCAAAAGGGTATTAAAAATCCCGATGGAGAATGGTTTAAGTGCAAATTTAAGGATATAAAATCAGCTATCATCGCCATTAGAACCGGTGAGTTAAATGAAGAAAACCGTTCCCTTGATTTCAAGATGCGGCCTGAACAGGCGGCAACGGTTGAAAAAACGGCCGCCTACTTTAAAAGTTTTACGACGGAAAATTCAGATAAGACCCCCCATTTTCTTTGGAACGCTAAAATGCGGTTTGGAAAAACATTTGCAACTTATCAACTCGCCAAAAAAATGAAGTGGTCAAAAGTGCTGGTGCTCACCTTTAAACCAGCGGTTCAAAGCGCATGGGAGCAAGATTTAAAATCCCACATTGATTTTAAAGGCTGGCAGTTTATTTCCCGCAACGGTTTAAGTTATAAAGAGCTGAAAAAAAACAAACCATTTGTCTGTTTTGGTTCATTTCAGGATTATCTGGGGAAAAATAGCGCGGGCGGAATTAAGGTAAAAAACGAATGGGTCCATGCAACCAATTGGGATTGCGTTGTGTTTGACGAATATCACTATGGAGCCTGGCGAGAAAACGCTAAGGAGCTTTTTGAAGCAGAAGATAGTAGGGAAATCAGATTTGAAGAGGGCGAGGGCATAGAATATTTTGACGAAGAAATGATGCCCATAACGACAAATGCGTATTTGTATCTTTCCGGCACTCCATTTAGAGCTATTGCGTCGGGTGAGTTTATCGAGGATCAGATATATAACTGGACATATTCGGATGAACAACGAGCAAAACAGGAGTGGAAGAGCGATGACAATCCATATGCTTCGCTGCCCAGAATGGTGCTTCTTACCTATCAACTGCCCGATTCGATCCGTGAAATTGTTACGCAGGGAGAGTTTGACGAGTTTGATTTGAATGTTTTTTTCTCTGCCGAAGGGAACGGAAAGAAAGCAAAGTTCACCTATCAGAATGAAGTTCAAAAATGGCTTGATTTAATCAGAGGCTCATTTTTGGCAACAACCATTGATAATCTGAAATTGGGGGCAAAAAAACCTCCCATGCCTTTTTCAGACGCTCGCCTGTTGAATCTCTTGTCTCACACTTTTTGGTTTTTACCAAGTGTTGCTTCCTGCCACGCCATGAAAAACCTGATGGCACAGCGACAGAATAAGTTTTTTTATGATTATGAAATTATCGTTGCGGCGGGCGCAAGCGCTGGAATCGGTCTCGATGCATTACCCCCTGTATTTAAAGCGATGGATAATCCGCTAAAAACAAAAACAATTACCTTATCCTGCGGTAAGCTGACCACTGGTGTTTCTGTGAAACCGTGGACGGGCATTTTTATGCTTCGCAATTCATCAAGCCCCGAAACATATTTTCAAGCCGCATTTCGAGTACAAACACCATGGACAATCAAGAATCCGGACAGCACCGCGCCTAACAGAGAACAAATCATTAAACAGGAATGTTATATTTTTGACTTTGCGCCAGACAGGGCATTACGGCAGATCGCCGATTACAGTTGCCGCCTGAATGTGAATGAGTCAAATCCCGAAAAAAAGGTGGCAGAATTCATAAACTTTCTTCCTGTGCTTGCCTACGATGGCAGTTCTATGAAGCAGATAGATGCCGCTGGTATTCTGGATATTGCCATGAGCGGAACGACTGCAACGCTTCTGGCAAGGCGTTGGGAAAGTGCATTATTGGTTAATGTGGATAACAATACATTGCAACGTCTGATGGGGAATCAGGATGCCATGAATGCCTTGATGAGTATAGAGGGGTTCAGAAATCTAAATCAGGATATTGAAACTATTATTAATAAGTCGGAAGCCGTCAAAAAAGTAAAGAAAGAAGCCAGCGACAGAGAAATAACAGTCAAAGAGAAAAAAGAACTAACTGACGAAGAGAAAAAGTACAAGAGCCTGAGGAAGCAAATACAAGAAAAACTTATTAAATTTGCCACACGTGTCCCGGTATTCATGTATTTGACCGATTATCGGGAAAGAACCCTTAAAGATGTAATTACTCAGTTGGAACCAGGGCTTTTTAAGAAGGTTACCGGTTTGACTGTGAAAGATTTTGAATTGCTTGTAAGCCTTGGTGTGTTTAACAGCGCATTGATGAACGATGCTGTCTATAAATTCAAACGGTATGAAGATGCCAGTTTGGTGTATATTGGCATAAACAAGCATGAAGGCGAAGGCATCGGGCTTTTTGACACGGCTTTAAGCTCAAAAGATTATCGTGCGACATTTGAGAATATAGCAAAGCAATAAAATATAGGGACAATTTTTCTCTCATTGGAATCACTTTTTTTAAAATAATTAAATTAGTTTTGGTCTTAAAATAGATGTGCGTGTTCTATTATTGTAGTGCAAGAGGGATTGTTATGGATAATATAAGCAAAAGATACGTTGAGATGGTAGAAAAAGCTAAGGAATTCAGGAGTGATTGGTTTCCGAGGTTTGGTGATTATGCCTATAATTACGAGAAGGGAATTGGACAACTATTTTTAGATGATGAGAAGACACTTTGGATTAAGTGGGGATCGGAAGATAAACCGGAAGGCATAATGTTTAATTATGATGAAAATAGTAAT
Source organism: Candidatus Auribacterota bacterium (assembly GCA_023136205.1). Lineage (GTDB taxonomy): Bacteria > Auribacterota > UBA6266 > UBA6266 > UBA6266 > JAGLRQ01. Next base: position 17,634 of record JAGLRQ010000084.1, on the reverse strand, counting down.
AACGAAGTGTTTCGTCCAAAAACTCTTTTCCTTCCAAGGTTGAGGGCGCTTGAAAAAATGGTTTTAAGTACTTCTATGGGTAGTATGACTCCAGCTAAATTCTATCAATTTAGAGAAGAATGGAAAGGTATGTTAGGGGAAGAGAAAGAGCTGTGGTTTGCTTATTTTATGAAGGTAAAATATGGTAAGCATTGGGATTTTGATAGGAGAGCGTGGATTAATGAATAAATGAAGCAGCATTCAGATCTTTACTATTTTCTATGCGCTAGTAAAAAATAGAATAGGTTTAATTGTAAAATTTTATAATCAGAAATGAGTTACATAATGCCAGAAACAGATGATCAGCGAGAAAAAAGACTTTTAAAGGAACTAGAAGGTAAAAACATTGCTTATTATCAAACATTACTTTCATCTTGGATTCATACAAGGATGGAGCGGGATAAAGCGGTTATTACCTTATCGGCGGCGGCGATAGGACTATTGGTTACAATATTGACAGCATTTGGCATTAATGGTATTTGGCCACGGCTGTTAGTTATATTTGCATTTATAGGATTTGTTGGCGCGATATGGATTGGGTTGAGAATTTATGAATTAAACGCTGACCACTTAGTCTCTTCTCTCAAGGGGGGAAGTGACAAAGATCCTAAGCTTGAACATTTTGATAAATGGTCGAAGAGACTTTTTTGTATAGGGCTAATAAGCATGATTCTGTTGGGGCTGGTAACAGCTTTTAATAATAAAGGAGGCGCTATGTCAGATAAGGACAAAGATTCTTCACAAAAACGACCGATTAAAGAAAGTGTAAATGGTGTACAGAAATTATCTCCAAAGGACTTAGAAATCGGTAAAAGTTTAAGCGGAATTGGTAATCTCTCTCCACAAAATCTTCAGGCGACGGATTCATCAGAAAGTAATTCGGATAACGAGAATACAAATGAAAACAACTCTGACAAAAAAGGAAATGCTGCTAATTAACATTGCTGAAATCATTAAAGAGAATTTGGGAAAGTAGATACTGAGATTGAAAAAGAAGAGGGATTAAGTATCCTGTCACCGGGATTCTGTAAATTAAGCAATGAGGTTAAGAATAATATGATTGAGCAAATGGATCTTCTTACCCAAAAAAACATAATTCGTCATATTCAAAATAAACTGAAAAAACTTTCAGATATCTCAAAATTGGTTTCGAAAACTCGCAACGTTCTGATTTTAGAAAGTTTTCTTCCTACTGTAATAAGTTATTTTGAAGCTGCAATTGTTGATACTATAAGAGAGTATATTTTATCTAGGCCATATGAAATATTTAGGGCCGATTTAGTATCTAAAACTTTTGATAAGGGAAATATTAAATCGGGAGAACTTCTTGATAAAGGATTTGAAGAATATTTTATGGATAAACACCTTGTGGGAATTGAAAAAAAAGATTGCAAAGCAAAACTTCAGGAATTAAAAAAGTTGTGTAAGGTTGAACTTAGTCTTGGAGGTAGAGAATGGCGGGTTGTTAAAGAGGCAATTGCTAGAAGAAATTGTTTAATCCATAATGATTTATTCGCAAACGGAACATATTTGAGACAAGGCGGTGCCTTAGCAAAAAATGAAGAGATGGGTTCTCAATTAAAAATAACTAATTCGTATCTAATGAAATGCATAGAAAATATAAAAGCATTACTTTCTAAATTATTGGATAATTTGAAGAAACAGTATAAATCAAACACAAGTATAAATGCTGTTAAGCGATTATGGGAGTATTTGTTTGAAGAAAAATATCCTTTATTCTTTGATAATTGTTGGGATGCTGAAAGAGACATGGTGATTTATAAAGGTCCCAAGCTTAAAGACCTAGAAGATTGTGTTTCACCAAGAACAATCTGTTTGTTTTCTGCTTGGATGTCATTCTTTAATGGAGCCTATCATGGTGATTTAAAATATTTTTCTTATTTGTTTTACAATAGTAAAGAAGGGAGAAAACTATATTCTAAAAAGTTACAATTATTAATGAGTTGTTTTGAGAAAATTGACTTTCAAACTTTCAATATAAAAGTGTACGAAAAACCATAAAATGTTGAGGCGTAATGTTAAGCTTCAAAGGAAAAGGGTCAGACCCCTTTTGACTTATTGCAAGAGGCTTTTGCTGGGTAAATATTATGCAGTAAGTGGCGTTTTGAAGAACTAGGAGTTGATTTCAAGCTGGTGAGCAATGCTGGGTAAGTGTAGAAACTATGGCCATAAAGAGAATTAAAGAGATTAAGAACATTGATGCTTTTGAAACCTTTTGTTGGGATGGAGAGGATTTCAAAACATATAATCTTGTTTATGGTTGGAATGGGTCTGGAAAAACAACTGTTTCACGGATTCTTAATTTTATTGAAAGAAAAATCATTCATATCCCTGAACTTCAGTCGATTGAGTTTACTGTTCAATTTGACGAGAGTTTAATAAAAAAACAAGATATAGAAAATAATTCATTGAGTATCCGTGTATTTAATGAAGATTTTATAAAGGAAAATCTTGCCTTCGAATCTTCTGAGGCAAAAAAAATAATAATTGTAGGCAAAGATAACATTGATACTCAGAAAAAGTTGACTGCGTTAGAAGCAGAACTCAAGAGAAAAGAGGATGAATGGACCCAATTAGATACTCAGCTTTCGAAAATTGGTAGGCTTGATGCGATTTTGAAGGAAGCTGGTGGTGAGGTTCCAAGGCAATTTGGGAATACGCCGTTAGCGAATGATAAATACTATGGCCGAAGCTATAACAGGAGTAAAGTTGAAGCGCGAATAAATAATGGTACTGTCAGCGAGAGCAACTTGTCCGTGCTTATAATCTCTGATCCTGCCGATATTGATGCAAAAAAGGAAGTAGTTAAAAGTGAAAAAGGGAAGATTGATCTTGTTCTGAAACAAATCGCGGATTTTTCTCATTTATTTCAAAGTGCTAACGATTTAATGGGAGTGGTTGTCAATGTTGAAAGTATTGATGAGTTAGAAGCGGATAAAGAATTAAGGGATTGGACGGAATCCGGATATAAGTTGCATAAAGATAGGAAACTCAATGCATGTAAATTTTGCGGTGGTAATTTGCCGAAAGGACGGCTGGATCGGCTCGGGAATTTTTTTACTGATGAACTTCAGAAAATTAAGGATCAAATTGACGAGACAGTTTCTAAATTGTCTTTAGATTCCAAAGAGGTAGAGATTAATCTTGATTCAAGTCTTTTATTTCCAGAGTTTACAAAGGATTATATAGAACTTCAGGCTACCATAACGGACAAAGGGAAAATCCTTCTTGATAAAATACGTTCTCTGAAGGAAGGGCTCATAAGCAAAAAGGACTGTTTACATGAACAGTCTAAGAAATTTTCACATATAGATTTTCCTAAAGAAGCATTTGAAAATATTAATGAGGCGATCGAAAAAATAAATAATATTATCGTTCAACATAATGCAAAGTTTGATGTCATTGAGGATGAGATAAAAAAAGCAGCTGAAGATATCGAGTTGCATATCATCGCGGCTGTCTTGTCAAATAAGGAGTATTTTAAGAAGAAGAAAGAAACGGAAGAGACTGAGAAAAAAATTGCATCCATTAAGAGTAAATCCGCACTGTTAGCCGAGAAAATCAATTCACTCAAAGCAACCTTGCACAATGCTTCAGATGCTCTGAATAAAATAAATCAAACTTTGAAAGATTTTTTTGGTGAGTCGCATATTTTTCTTGAGATAGCTGAGCGTGCAGAGGGAGTTGGCTATGCGTTAAAGAGGCGAGGAAAGGATGCAAAGCATTTGAGTGAAGGGGAAAAGAGTATTTTGGCACTTGTATATTTCCTCGTTAAACTGGAAGAAGACGGTTTTGATAAAAACAATGCCGTTGTTGTTATTGATGATCCTGTGGATAGTCAGGACGGAAACTTTTTGTTTCGAACTTATGGGTTCTTGAAGCGACAACTTAAAGATGTGCATCAATTAATTATTTTGACACATAATTATGAGTTCTTTAATTTAATCAGAGATTGGTTATGCGAACCAACAATCCGCAGTAAGTCGCATTTGTTTATTATGAATCGGGTTAGTGACGGTGGACAAAAGGTAAATATAGAAAATTTGCCTACTTTGTTACAAGAGTACAAAACCGAATATCATTATCTTTGCTGTCGATTGTTTCAATATTTTAACGAGACCAGCATTATTGACGCACCGTTGATAGCAAATATTGGTCGCAAAATATTGGAATATTTTGCGACGTTTAAATGGTCATGTAAAAGCACCGAAGAATTTTCAAATATTGTTCTTAGCCGGTTCATTAATGATCCTGATCACTTAAAGAAAGGTACTGGGGATTTTATTTTAAAATTCGTACATGAATATTCACACGGAAGAAACTTTTCAAGAGATGTATCTGCACCAGCCCTTGAGGCCAAATCTATAGCCAAGAATGTTCTTGAATTTATCAGGTTTGCCGATAAAGAGCATTACGGTTATTTGAAGGCTTTATGCACAGCAGTGCCCGATGCGTAGTATTTTCAGGATTACTAAAGGAGAAATGAACGGCAAAAATTTTTATCCGGATGAAGCTATACAATTTAGTATGAGTTTAGGCCGATTATCTCGACACTACGGAGTACTTGGGGAAAAAGGAGTTAGGCATCTTTTTCTCAATGGACGTTAAAGAAGTTTATTTTCCTCTCATCATGTCAATTTTATGCTGGATTGCTAAATCAAGTTCCATTGCAGCTGTTGCAAGCATTGTCTCAAGTTTTTCGAACTCTGTTTCTATTGCTGAAAAGGCCTTAAACAATTTCACCTTACTTTTTAGCTCCTTAAGCTTTTTGATTTTCTTTCTCCAAGTAGAGAAATTTTTCATTGTATATTTAGGGGTAAAGTTACGCAAGGGTTCCTTGTAGTCAATAGGACCATGTAACTTACCACTGTGTATCAGTTGAATGAGTTTTAGCGCTTTCTCTCGTGTCTTACATTGAAAACCATCCCTCATAACAAAGTCTATAGACTCCAGGGAGATTAATATACGGTCTTTTAGTGTTTGCTGAAGGACTTTTCGTAGTTCGTTGCAATCCAAAGAAATACCTCGCCTCAAAGAATTCATAATAATTATTAGGCCATTATCTTTTAACATATTGTTAGTAGTTTTTGCATTCTTGTATTTTTCAAAAAACACTCTACGTTCTTCTCTATCGGGATTGCCAGAGTAATATCCTATTGAACCTGGGTGCAAGCGTGGTAAAAGCTTACAAACGATTTCATATAGCAAAAGAGTGGAAGTTTGAACAGTTTCCCGCCTTACTTTGTCTTCATGGTAAATTTCATTGCGATATTTATGGAGAGATCTTAAAGTAGAAGCTTCAGATTTCCTTATAGTGGATTTCTCTTCGGATAGGAATTTTATTTTTTCATCAAAATATCTACTTATCGAATATTTTCTTTTTCGAGACACGATGTTCCTGTTTTTTCTCCATTTCTTGTACTCAGTTGTTGTCGATTGTGTTTTCATCATTTCATCGTGCCTTAACCAGATTTCATTGAAAGCTAAGTCTGATTGGATCCTTCTATACATCAGTATTTCTGCCACGTTATCAAGCAATACAAATGCCATTCGAAAAGAAAAAATATCTCCCTTCAAGATTAATTTCTTACATTCCTCAATTTGGTATACTGTAGCAATAATCCTTTCCATAGTGACTAAATTATACCTCTTTCTGTTAGTCCTTTCGTAATTTTTGGAAAACAATGTCTTTTCACACACAAAAGAATAGATTTACCATAAAACTTTATTTAAAAGGAACATGACCTTTTTTCCTCTAATCAGGGTGCGTCACCGGCAAGGAGTCTCACAATCTCTGCAAGAAGCAGGTCTATTTGAGGCGAAAAATTTACCTGAGTTGCTGTTGGCAGGCTTTCTTTCTTCCTAATCTGCTCATGCAGGTAACTGTCTGCCACTTTACGCGAAAAATTTTCAAGGTGATGCATAGCATCTTTGAATGATTTGCTACCAGAATAATTGTTTGCAATTTCTCCGAAAGTTTTCGTTGAAAAAATGGGAGGGACATGATCCAAAATACCTCTAACAAGCATAACCACAGCCATATAACATCTATGTTGGTATACCGTATTCAACTCTTCACACATACGAATTAGTCTGACTAGGTCAAAAGAATTCGACTTGATTTTCTTCAACTGCTCTAATCTGCTCGGATCAACATATGAGGAACTATCTGGCGCTAGCCCCAGAGTACCAACAGCTCCACTTCTTTGTAGCTTAGTATAAGCTGCCCTTAGCAATCCGAGTATCTCATGCACATTATGAAGTGAAATTGAGCCCCACTCTCCTCTAACATTTATATACACATTTATGATATCAAAGGCATACGCGTTTTCCCCCCCGAAGGTCTCTTTCAATAAGTCACACACTTCATACACCATCTGCTTATATTCAGATTCCTCTTTTGATTGTAGCGCTTTACGTCCAGTTTTTCGCTCAAGGAAATCACTTACCGTCTGAAAGTAATTTATATATTTTTGCAAGGCGACAAGGTTATCCATGTTATTCAATCCTAAAAGTTCTTTAAAATGATCTATTAACAATTGGAGACACGTCCTATTTTTCCCTTAAAAAATCCCGGTAATACAATACTCAATTACCAAAACATCCCCTCCCTCTTATTCCCGCAACAAAAAACCATCCCACCCCAGGAGTGGAATGATTTTCCCGTAAATTTGCCTTTAAGTTTCATTGGGTTATTAGCTTTTTTTAAAGAAGGGCGTGTTTCCTTAAAAGCTTCAATGCTTCTTTGTAAGTATCATCTTTGCGAAGATCTACATATAAAAATAAAATTTCTGGATTTTCAGGAAGAGATGGCCAATAACGAGAGGCTTCTATCGAAAGAGCAAATAAGATTCTAAATTTACCGCTTTTGTAACGCCTTATTCCCGGGAAATCATGTTTTAGAAGTGAATGACTTAGAGGTGCAGATGCAATGTAGCCTTCTTTTTTAGCAATAAATTCAATAACGTATTTATCAAATGAGTATTTTAAAGTATTATAAAGGGGATGGTATTTTTTTTGCCAAGTCTGTATCATCATCATTAGAATCTTCCAAATAATCTATTAATGCAAAATATTCATTTTCTTTTTCTATTGATAACTCCGTAATAAAAATGGGTTCATTAGGTTCAGAAAATCTCCATGCTGGTAAAGAATGAGATATTTCTGAAAGTTTTGTTCCTGATTTTGAACCGTATTTTTTTACGACATGCTTAATTGTTTTAGCAATTTCTTGATCAACATTAGATTTAATTAAAGGAGAATAAAGATGTTGTTTTTTAGGAAGTTTTTCACCATGAATTGTAATGTCTTGCAAAGTAAGATTCCAAAGTTCCCCAAGGTTGTTTTCAAGAACTTCATCAAAAAAAGCAACTACGGGTCCATTTCTTAAGCGTACGTAATATAAACCTGTAATAGAATTCCCAGTTTTTTTAAAATATTCTATATCAGAAAACAAAACAAGTTTGGCCAATTTCACTTTTGTAGAATGGCCCAACTCATTTAAAAGAGATACGATTAAATTTTTTAGTATAGTTTTATTTTCCATAGCCTATCACCTAAAATCATTGTAACTCATTAACAGCTTAGAAGGTAGTATTATTTTTTCGAGTTCCGGTAACACGATACTCAATTACCAAAACATTCCCTCCCTAACATAAACCTCAAAAACACGGTCCTTCAGCCTTATTTTGCGAATTTGAGATTTTGGTATCCAGATTTTCTCCACATTTTCAACTAAGACCGCCTTTTCGGTTTCGTGGAGTATTCTAACCTGGACCCAAACATATCTGGATTTTGGATATAACGGTCTGTAAATGCTAAATGCCCAATACATGGATTAACTCCTTTTAAATGACAGAACGGCGCGTTCGACTGTTTTAATACTAACGTTCAAAGCTTTGGCTATTTGGGGATAAGTCATCCCCAAGAGGCGTAATTCAGTTGTTTTTTGAGCTAATTTCCGGTATAAAGGAAGCGGTTCAACTGGCAAAATCTTAATACAGGCGGTTATTTCGGAAAAAGTTCGAATTGGTTGCAACTGGGTCCGCCAGTGCTTTTAAGCGCACCCTTAAATCTCCACACAAACGCACTAAAATCGTCGCAAACCCCATACATTCCAAGCACATACAACATCACCCTGCTACAGCTAATATCAGTTATTACCATATAAAGAATCCAAGCCTGGAATAGAGGGGGATTCCAAAAATTTAAACTTGACAAATCTGGGCGAATGTTGTATGTATATATACAAGTAATTGTATATATTTAAACAATAGATTGTAGGTATTCATGCAATACAGAATAAATAAAAATGCCCTGCTTGATTTATTGTCTATCTGGGACGGTTATCTAAAAAGACAGGTGCATCTGATAGCATGTGGCGGAACTGCATTAACACTAATGAATATTAAGGAATCCACGAAAGATATAGATTTTATTGTGCCCGAAGAAAATGAATATAAATATTTAATAAAAACCTTAAAAGATTTGGGATATAAACAAAATACTGTTTATGGGTGGCAGAAAGATGAAGGGTTTATCTTTGATTTATATGCTGGAAATAAAGTTTATACAACTGACTTGGTTGAATCACCATTAAAAGAAGGTAATAACATACTGGTAAAGGAATTTACTCATATTTATCTGGGCATTTTAAATTATTACGACTTAATCATAAGTAAAATATTTAGATGTACAAATGTAGACATAGAAGACTGCATCCTTTTATTGAAGAAAAATAAAACAACAATAAATAAGGAAAATTTGAGGAACAGATATTACAAAACAGCTTCTTATGATATATCAACCAATAAATGCTTAAGGAACTTTGAATATTTTCAAGAAGAATTAGGAAAGGCAGGTTTGTAAGTTATGGAAAAGAAACAACTGCTAGAAAAATTAAGCTTACTTGGTTTTCCAATGTTTGAAGCTGAAGAAGAGCTTGAAGCAAATGAAGTTCTGGCAGAAGTAGTTAAAAGCAAGAATTCCCGCCTATTTGAAGGCTTCCCTGTCCTTCTGGCCAACACCTTTGAAAAGGCTCTTTTTAAACTAAATACAGTTAACCTATATTTTAAAACATCAAACGATAAAGCAACTTTTTACCATTTAACTGCAATGTCTTATGCTCTGTACCTCTATCTTGAATTGAAACCATCATGGCTGGATAAATTAAAAAGTGTCGTCTTCAGTTTCCCACTCACGGAAAATTCAGCAGAAAAATATCTACAAGAATTTAGGCACAGCCAAAACCTGACAGGCAGCTTTAAAAACCTTTCCCGCGACAGAGTCGTAAAAACTTTTAAAAGATATTTTAATCAACAAGAGGTTGATCTAAAAAACTACACTGAATTAAGTGAGGATTTTAAGCTTGAATACTCTCTTTCCCAGCTTTTTTCTAAAAAACAGAAAGAATTGTTCCTGAAAAAATTGAGGAAAGAGAAAATGACAAAAACAGAACGGGAATATTATTCAAGAACTGTCAGGAAAAAAGTCCAGGCACTTGCAAATGATAAACTCTACAACATGGCGGTCAAAATAGTTAAAGGGTAACTTTTTTTGGGCTTACTGTCTTATGGATAATCATGTTCATTTCATAGCAGTGCCTAAGAGAGAGGATAGTTTTGCGAGAGGTTTCGCGCAAGCCCATAAATTGTACACAAGAAGAATTAATTTTCGCGAGAATTGGCGGGGGCATTTATGGGAAGGAAGATTTAAGTCGTGTGTGTTAAGCGAGCAACATCTTTATTCCGCAATTCGCTATGTGGAATGTAATCCCGTTAAAGCGGGAATAATGAAGAAAGCGGAAGATTATGCTTGGTCAAGCGCCAAGGCTCATGTATACAAAAAGAGAGATGAACTCTTATCAGATAATTTTGTGGTTGATGAAATAAGCGATTGGAGAGAATATCTATCAGATGAGAGCGATGATAGCAAAGGAGCAATATTCGTGAAACATGTAGATACAGGACGTCCTTTAGGGGATGAGAAGTTTATTAAGAAGATTGAAGGAATGACCGGAAAGATATTGCGAAAAAATAAACCGGGACCTAGTCGGAAAGATAGTTAAGTGTTCTGTCCCCGGAATTGTGTCCCCGGAATTGGGGAATTGCCGCCCGGAATTGCCGGAATTGTCATCATTTCGTGATATAACAAGTCTGCAGAGTAAACACGAACTAACTATTCCAATCTTTCCTAGAACAGCTCCAAAATGGCTCAAAATAATCGGGTTTTGACAAAATAATGTTAATTTTGGTTTATTTTGGGCTTGAAAAGCCGTGTTTCTTACTTCAAAATTCCTACTACATATTTATAGGTTCTTTTTGGGTTGTCTATTGCCTTTAAAGAAGATAATTCTTGCAAGCATAAAAAAGACAGCTAACATTTCAATTATCTGGCTGCGGGCAAAAGTGCTTGAGGTAAGCAAGGTTTGGTGATACGATTATAGCGTTTAAAAAAAAGAGAACAACATGCCGTTTAAACCCAAATATACCATAACAGAGAAAATTCTAAACAACCTTATAGCCATTACTTCCGCGCGTGAGATTATGGAGCAGGCACATCTTGTGCCTAAATGGGAGGCAAAGTTAAGACGCCAGGCTCTATTACACAGCACTCATTCATCAACTGCTATCGAAGGAAATAAGTTAACTCTCGAGCAAGTAGAAGCTTTAGCTGAGGGTAAAAAAATCATTGCCACTGATAAAGACAAGCAAGAGGTTTTAAATTATATTGAGGCCCTGGAAAAGATTTCTAACATGGCCGAAAAAGGCGCAATTAGAAAACAAACCTTATTAAATATGCACAAGATAGCTGCAAAAAAAACATTAGCCAATGATTCTTATTGCGGAGCATTGCGAAAGATACAGGTATATGTAGGCAAAAGAGTTTTTGACGGGACAGGATTTCGTGAAATAGTCGAATATATGCCCCCCAAAGCGGAAGAAGTACCAACGTTAGTGGAAGAATTTCTTAATTGGTTAAATAATGAAAAAACCTGGGAGATAAACTCAGTTTTATTAGCCGGCATTGCTCACTATGAAATCGCTAAAATCCATCCTTTTGTTGATGGAAATGGCAGAACAGCCCGGCTATTAGCCACACTTATTCTTTATTTAAGCGATTTTGATCACAGAAGAATATTTGCTCTTGATGATTACTATGACAGAGATAGAAATGCTTATTACACAGCACTAAAAACAGTGGATAAAAAGACTCAGGACTTAAGTCAATGGCTTGAGTATTTTACCGATGGAGTCGCTTTTTCAGTGAACGAGACAAAAGAAGCGGTTTTAAAATTGGGCTCAAAAGCAAAAGGCGCCAGGCCCCAGGTCGCACTTACTGAAAAGCAGATGAAAATTGTAGAATATATTAATACTCATGGCAAAGTTACAAATAGGGACTTACAGGCGGTATTTAAGATTTCAGCTCAAGCCGTACACAAGGAATTGACTAAATTAGCAGGGCTTAAGGTTATAAAACCTCAAGGCAAAGGCAGGTCTTTACATTATATTTTAGAAAGTTGATGATTAGGTTGATGATTAGGTTGATGATTAAAGATGGATTTGTGTAGTGGAAGGGCTGTTTTAAGCATAAAACCAGCCTAGTCCCTCCCTCTTTGCCATAAATGAAAATCTTCCTCGCGGAGGTTGTGTAAGAAGCCGCATGTAGCGGAAAATAAGGGCAGCTGTACTATCTCAGTAATTTTTGGTATGTTGTTTTCGAGCTGTTAAGTTTGATTCTTTTCAGTTTGGGGTTAATGGGTATTTTTGGACTAACATTAAGAAGACAAAGGAAGGGAAATGGATAAATCCAAAAGTTTATTTTTTTCATTAATCTTATTTAGCATTGTTTTTATATCTACCGCCCATGCCCTGCAAATAAACGGTTATGACCCGGTTTGCCATGATAGGTTTCTGCCGGGGACATATGCATCCAATCCTCAGGATAATTCGTCTTTCTATCTTTCTTCTTATGACTGGTCAGGGGTGGGGTGGGAGACAAATTCTCCTTCACGAAGTGTGGCCTTGGTATCACCCCTGCACTTTGTAGGAGCTAATCATTGGCGGATTCCGGTTGGCAATACAATAACTTTTAAAAACAATGATGGTATCTTAAATAACTATACTGTGGGAGGATATCATACTCTTACGTATACGACATTCAGCGGGACATTTACACCTGACCTTGTAGTAGGTTGTCTGACAGATCCAATTCCCGATGCTGATAACATAACCTACTACCCGGTTACGCAATATGATTCAGATGGAGCTATTCCCCCCGGTTTCTATCCGGATGAGCATTTCCATTCAAATGACTGGTATCTTGGGAAAGAGATCTTTGTTTATGGATGGAGTGCCCGCGTGGGAACGGGCACGTTTGAAGGCTTGCAGGGGACAGGAACCGTAACAACAAACCTTACCAGAACTTTTGACTACCTTTATCACGTTTCCGATGACCCTCAATATCTGGATGAACCTTTCGGGGTCGGAGGTGATTCGGGAAGCCCGACTTTTCTGCCGTGGGAAGGAAGCCTCGCGTTGTTAGGGACTCACTTTGCACATTCCCCAGGTGAAACTCTTAAAGCCACTTATGATTCTTTTATTCCCGCCTACATATCTGATATCAACAGTGCAATAAGTTTAAGCGGTTATTCTTTAAATGTTTTGAATGTAATACCCGAGCCTTCAACTTTTTTATGTTTCGTCTGTGGCATTATCATGCTTTTTTATATAATGATTAAAGGAAGAAAAAGAGCAGAGGCAAATAGAGACATGTCCCTCTAGTGTCCGGTTAAGAGATTGCTTAATTGTTGTAACCTGTGTTTATTAAATAATATGAATTACAATTTGGTTTATTCCTGGAAAAGCCAGGTGGATAGGTACCTTTCACCGGAATCAGGAAAGATTGCAACTATGGTCTTTCCATGGTTTTCTTTCCGCTTTGCAAGTTCTGTGGCGGCAAACATAGCTGCTCCTGAAGAAATTCCGGCAAGAATACCTTCTTCCTTTGCCAGTCTGCGGGCATAATCACCGGCAGCTTCATTAGAAACCTGTATGACTTCATCTAAAATTTCCCTGTCAAGAATTTTCGGAATGAACCCAGCGCCAATCCCCTGAATTTTATGAGGGCCGGCCTGGCCTCCCGATAAAACGGGTGAATTATCCGGTTCAACGCCTATTGCTTTAAAACCGGGTTTCCTCTTCTTTATTACTTCTGAGATACCGGTAATTGTTCCCCCCGTGCCTATTGCCGAAACCAGAAAATCCACTTTTCCATCTGTGTCATTCCAGATTTCTTCGGCAGTGGTTTTTCTGTGAATCTCAGGGTTGGCGGGATTTTCAAACTGCTGCGGCATAAATGCGTTGGGAGTATTTTTTACGAGCTCTTCTGCTTTTTCAATTGCGCCCTTCATTCCGGTGCTCCCGTCTGTCAACACCAGTTTTGCACCAAGCATTTTAAGTAATTGCCGTCTTTCTGTACTCATTGTATCAGGCATTGTGAGAATGAGTTTATATCCTCTGGAGGCGGCGATAAAGGCCAGGGCTATTCCCGTGTTTCCACTGGTAGGTTCTATAATTACGGTGTCTTTTTTTAAGGACCCATTTTTTTCAGCGGCGTCTATCATGCTTACACCTATTCTATCTTTTACGCTGGAAAGGGGATTAAACGATTCAAGTTTTGCCAGAATGGTAACATTAGGATTAGGGTTTACCCTGTTTATTTTTACAAGAGGGGTATTGCCTATAGTTTCCGTAATATCATTATATGTTTTTGACATTTTTCATCCTAATACTATTCACTAGACACTGTTTTTCCCAGAGCCTGGTCAATATCCGCTTTGATGTCATCTATGTCCTCAAGGCCAATTGAAAGCCTTATAAACTCCTCTGTAACTCCTGTAGCTTTTTGTTCCTCTTTTGTAAGCTGCTGGTGTGTTGTCGATGCCGGGTGTATAACAAGGGTTTTTGCGTCTCCAATATTTGCCAGATGAGAAAGGAGCTTTACAGAGTTTATAAACTTCTTGCCTGCTTCCATTCCTCCTTTAATTCCAAAACCTACAATGGCGCCAAACCCACCATTCAAATATTTTGAAGCAGTTTTATGGCTGGGGTTATCTTTGAGCCCCGGATAATTAACCCAGGCAATCTGTGGATGGGTTTTTAAAAAGTTAGCGATTTCTAACGCATTTTCACTGTGTTTTTTTACCCTGAGCGGCAATGTTTCAAGGCCCTGCAGAAACAGAAAAGAATTAAACGGGCTTAATGCGGGCCCTAAATCACGCAGTAGTTGAACACGCACCTTTAGGATAAAAGCAACATTTCCTGCGTCGGGAACATTTTTAAATGTATCCCAGTATTTTATACCGTGATAGCTGGGGTCCGGCTCGGTGAATTCAGGGAATTTCCCGTTATTCCACTTGAAGTTGCCTGAGTCGACAATAACACCGCCGAGAGATGTCCCATGTCCTCCAATAAACTTTGTGGCTGAGGATGTAAGAATGTCTGCCCCGTATTCAATCGGCTTTACGAGTCCGATACCGCAGGTATTATCAACCACCAGGGGTATGCCATTTTCGTGGGCAATTTTCGAGAGAGCTTCAAAATCAGGCACGTTTAACTTGGGATTGCCTATGGTTTCCGTGTAAATTGCACGGGTTTTATCTGTAATAGCTTTTTTAAATTCTTCAGGGTTATTTGAATTAACAAAAACGACTTTCCGTCCTAACTTTGGGAATGTGTAATGAAACAACTGGTATGTCCCGCCGTATAGATTATCGGCCGCCACTATTTCGTCTCCCAGCTGTGTTATGGCAAGAAGGCCCAGTGTTTCTGCGGCCTGGCCGCTTGCTACAGCCAAGGCGCCGGTTCCCCCTTCAATCGCGGCAACTCTTTTTTCAAAGACATCTGTTGTTGGGTTCATTAGCCGGGTGTAAATATTACCAAATTCCTTTAACGCGAATAAATTTGCCGCGTGTTCAGTATCTTTAAATACATAAGATGTAGTCTGGTAAATAGGAACAGCCCTTGCTCCTGTTGTGGGATCGGGTACCTGTCCGGCATGCAGGGATTTTGTGCCAATGCCGATATCTTTTTGTTTCATAATTCCTCCTTATCTTCCCCAAAATCACAGATTAACATAGATTGTTTTTAAATGCACGGATTATGAATACCCCCTATAAAACCATTTAAATGTCATAATAGACAAAATCACTTTTTCCACACAAACAAAATTCATTTTATTTTATTGTCTTAAGGTGGTAACATATTGTTGATAGAACAAAACAAAAAGAAAGGAGTTCTCCTAAATGAAAAAATTGCTTTTTGTTGTTGTTGGGTTATTGCTGTTAGTCGCGGTGCTGTTGTTTGCCAAGAACATAATTGCTAAAGTATCCGTTGAGAAGGGAGTAGAGATGGTTACAGGCCTTCGATTGGATATGCAAAGTCTTGATGTAGGTATTATTGAGACCCTTATAGGAATCGAAGGACTTCAGCTCTATAATCCAGAAGGATATAAAGACAAAGTAATGGTAGATATACCGGAAATCTATGTGGATTATGACCTGGGCGCATTTTTCAAGGGAGAGGTACATCTGGAGGAAGTGAGGTTAAATTTAAAAGAATTTGTTGTTGTAAAAAATGAAAAAGGTGAACTTAATCTCAATGCGTTAAAAGTGGTTAAGGAAGAAGGAAAAGAAGAAGTTGTGGAGGAAAAAACTTCGGTAAAAGAGGAAAAAACAAAAATGCCTCCGTTGCAAATAGATGTTCTGGAGTTAAAAATAGGTAAGGTTATATATAAAGATTATTCCAAAGGAACTCCGCCAAAAGTAAGAGAATTCAACATAAATATTAATGAGCGGTATGAAAACATAACCGATCCCAAGACTTTTGCCAGTTTGATTTTGGTTAAGACGCTTGCGGGTACTACTATTGCCCGCCTTGCCAACTTTGATTTGGGGCCGTTAAAAACACAAGTTGGTGAAACCTTAAAGGAAGCGACTGAGATAACTCAGGAAACTGTTGGAGAAGCTGTAGAAGCGGTTAAAGAAATGGATGTGGAAAAAGTAAAAGAGACCACAGGGAAGGCTGTGGATGCCGGCAAAGAAGCAACAGAAAAGGTAACAGAGACGTTTAAGAAGATTTTACCGTTTGGGAAGTAGAATGGTATCAAAAATTATTAATTTTATTAAAAAAGATGTCTGGAGAATCCGCTTAAAGGAAGTTTCGCGCACAAAATCATTTTTAGTCAAACAATTGAGAATCGTTCTTCTGGCCTTTCGCGGGTTTGACGAAGACAAATGTCTTTTGAGAGCGTCAGCTTTAACCTTTTATTCTTTACTTTCCATTGTTCCTGTAGTTGCAATGGCTTTTGGGATAGCCAAGGGTTTTGGATTTGAAAAGATCCTTGAGACACAACTTTTGGAAAAGTTTCAGGGCCAGGAAGCGGTGCTTACAAATGTTATAGACTTTGCCAACAAACTTCTTCAAACTACGAAGGGCGGCTTGATTGCCGGTATTGGAATTGCTTTCTTATTCTGGACAGTTATAAAAGTATTGGGAAATATTGAAAAGTCATTTAATGATATTTGGGGCATAAAACAGGCAAGGGGCATTGGGCGTAAATTTAGCGACTATCTTTCCATAATGCTTATCTGCCCGATTCTTGTTATTATGTCAAGCAGTATTACAGTATTTATCTCAAGCCAGATTGTCCTTATAACGCAAAAGATTACCCTCTTAGGAGCAATTAGCCCCGTAATTTTTACCCTGCTGAAATTGTTACCCTACTGTGTTATCTGGATCCTTTTTACCTTTATTTACATATTTATGCCTAACACCAAGGTTAATTTTAAAGCAGGTATTTTAGCAGGGATGATAGCAGGAACGATTTATCAAGTAGTTCAGTGGGGATATATCAATTTTCAGATCGGAGTAGTCAAGTATAATGCTATTTACGGAAGTTTTGCAGCCCTTCCTCTTTTTTTAGTATGGCTTCAGATAAGCTGGTTGGTTGTTCTCTTTGGAGCAGAGGTTTCCTTTGCCCATCAGAACGTAGATACATATGAGTTTGAACCCGATTGTCTGGACATAAGTTACTCATTTAAAAAGTTGGTAATACTTCAAATCATGCATTCATTGGTAAAGGGCTTTTACAAAAATGACAAACCATTAACCGCTACACAAATCTCGCATAATCTTGAGATACCCATTCGTTTGGTTCGCCAGATACTCTATGAACTAACCGAGTGTGGGATTGTTTCTAAGGTTAAAAGGGAAAAAGATGAGGCGGTTGCCTATCAACCTGCTCGTGCTACAGAAATGTTCACAGTGAAATATGTTATTGATGCCTTAGAGCACCGCGGAAGCAGAAAAATACCAATTATGCAGTCGAAGGAATTAGATAAACTCTCCGCGTGCCTAAAAACTTTTAGTGACGAAATTGAAAAATTACCGGCAAATATTGCCTTAAAAGATATATAATTCTTCTATGAAGAAATGGTTTCTTAATAAAAAACGTCTCTATATATTCCCCCAGAAGGGCAAAAGTGTGGATAAGAAAAAATACAGCCTTGAAAAA
>JAGLRQ010000083.1 GCA_023136205.1 Candidatus Auribacterota bacterium | reverse complement strand
GAGATGTTCTTTCATTACAGCGGTTATTTTATTTATCGTGGGCTTTTCGGGCAGGATTCCTGTTTTAATAAATTCTTCCGCCGCTTCAAAAATCCAAGGATTACCAAGGGCGCCTCTTGCAACAGTAACAGCGTTGCATTGTGTTTCATCAAACATTTTTTTGATCAGTACAGGGTTAAAGTTATCGCCGCTTGCGATTACGGGGATTTTAACGGACTGTTTTACTTCTTTAATGATTTTATAATTTACATTGCCGCTGTACCCCTGTGTTTTCGTTCTGCCGTGGATAAAAAGGGCTTTTATGCCCGCCTTTTCGGCAATTTCGGCAATTTTAACAGCATTAATATTTTCTTTGTCCCACCCTGAGCGAATTTTTAATGTTACCGGTACCTTTGAAATTTTTGTTACGGTGGATATTTGAGCCAGTAATTTATCCGGGTTTTTAAGCAGTGCCGCGCCCTTATCCCTGGATGAAACTTTTCCTGCGGGGCAGGCGGCATTAAAATCCAGTATATCAAATTTAAAACGGTTAAGGGTTTCAACGGCCTTTTTTAAAACTTTTGGTTCGTCCCCGAGTATTTGCACGCCCAGCGGCTTGTCATGTTCGTTTGATTCAAGCATCTTAAGCGTGTTCTTGTTTTTATAATAAAGAGCCCGCGCGCTTATCATTTCAGTAAAGGCAAAGGCACATCCGTGTTTTCTTGCTATAAGCCTGAACGGGAGGTTGCTTACACCCGCGAGCGGAGCAAGAAGTATATGCGTTTTAATTTTGGTGCCGCCGATGTTTAACATAGCCTTGTTGTACAAATATTCTTTTGGGATATTATCTTATACTCTCCTTCCCATTGTAACCACTTTTCTTTCATACTAAAATATTTAAAATGAGGAAGTAATGTTTTACCCCTTGGATAAAAATGAGCCCCGGGGTTTCGTTGCCAAGAAAGAAAATATGCTATTAGAAAATACTGGACTTTTGCGGTTTAGTGTATACAATAAATCTGCTCTGGAAATTGTTTTAAACAAGGAGAGGAAAAATGAACAAAGAGAATATTGTTAATGAGGGAAAATTACACATTGAAGTACAGAAAAAGATCATTCCTTATATTAAAAAGATGTCTGATATTCATGGGGATAATTTGATTGCTGTATTTGTGTATGGTTCTGCCGCGGGGGAAAATTATATTCCTAAAGTTTCTGATATTAATTCAGTTTTTGTATTCAAAAATTTTGAGTTCTCAATATTAAGAAGTAGTCTAAGTGTGGTTTCTAAGGGAATTTTTAAAAAAATAGCTGCGCCTTTATTTCTGACCAAAGATTATATTAACTCCTCTTTAGACGTTTTCCCAATAGAATTCCTGGACATGAAGGAAAATCATATTCTTTTATACGGTGAAGATATCTTCTCCGGGTTGGAAATTAAAGGTGAGCATATTCGTCTTTTCTGCGAACAGCAGGTCAAAGGGAAATTAATCAGGATTCGTCAGGCGTATCTAGAGGTAGGCCTTAAGAAAAAAGGTTTAGAGTCTTTATTGAAAGAGTCTCTTAATTCATTGATTCCTATTTTTAGAAATTTGATTCGATTGAAAGGAAAACAACCTTCAGTTAACAAAGCAGAGATTATCAGGCAGCTTTGTCAAATGTTTGAACTCGATAAGAATGTGTTTTTATCCATTTATAAGGATTCTTCTAATGATGAAAAGATAGCGAACCAGGAAGTGGTCGTCTTTTTAGAGAAGTATTTAAGCCAGATTGAAAAATTGGCTGATATGGTAGATAAGTTATGATAATAAGTATGGTCAAAATTTATAAATACGTTTTAGTTTGTTTTTTGGTACTGTTTTCTTCCTCGATCTTTGCAAGAGATGCGGTGCATGTTCCATCTCGCGGCCAGGGTTATGTAAATGACTTTGCAGGATTATTAAGTCATTCTGACAAACTTACTATAACCAAGTTTGCTGCTGCGTTAGAGAAGAAAACCACAGCGCAGATAGCCATTGTAACTATTAAAACAACCAAGCCCGAAACAATACAGGGGTTTTCCGTAAAACTTTTTGATCAATGGAAGATCGGACAAAAGGGGAAGGATAATGGGGTATTGTTGTTAATGGCAGTTGATGACCGCAAAGCATGGATTACAACAGGTTATGGTATGGAGGGGGCAATCCCTGATGTGATTGCTAATAAAATTGTTCGGGACGTGATGATCCCGTATTTTAAGAGGGGGCAATATTCCGCAGGTGTTACAAAAGGCGCAATCGCTATTGTCAGCCTTGTTGCTAAAGAATATGATGTTGAAATCACCGGACAGGAAACACAGATTCATCAGGCAGTACATCGCAAGAAAAGTGGTTTACAGATTATTTTTACCATATTGTTGTTTGTTCTGATCATAGGTATGCGTTCTGGGCTTTTGGGGTATTTTCTGTTAGGTTCAATGATCGGGGGCCGCAGGCGGGGAGGGCATTGGTATGGTGCCGGATCTGGCGGCTCTGGCGGAGGATTTAGCGGGGGTTTTGGAGGTTTTGGCGGCGGCATGACCGGCGGTGGCGGTGGCGGCGGCGGTTGGTAGGCTTGAAAGAGTATCCCGCTTCGCGAGATGTAGAAAAATTCTCATGCGATAATTTTTCTACACTTAGCGGGATTAATTCGGCCAGACAACTTATGTTCGCGCCATAAGTTGCGGCCTCATTAAGGAGTAACGAAATGAAAAAAATTTGGATTATACTGGGAATTTTTTTAGTTTTAGCTATGATACTTTTTGGCTGGTATAAAAATGGTTATAACCAGGCTATTGCCAAAGATGAAGAGGTAAAATCCGGCTGGGCACAAGTTGAAAACCAGCTGCAAAGAAGAAATGATCTGATTCCCAATCTGGTAAATACTGTTAAAGGTTTTGCTTCTCATGAAAAAGAAGTTTTTACAGAAGTAACCCGTTTAAGAAGCCAATGGGGGAAATCTGCTTCTGTCGGAAGCAAAATAGAAAATGCTAACGCGATGAGTGGCGCGCTTTCACGCCTTCTGTTAGTTGCTGAAAACTACCCTCAATTAAAATCAAATGAGAACTTTTTGGCGTTGCAGTCGCAGTTAGAAGGAACAGAGAATAGAATTGCTGTTGAGCGCATGCGTTACAATCGTGCGGTCAAGGATTTTAATCGGTTTCAACGTTTGTTCTTTGGCCGGTTTTTTGCCGCACAAGCGGGTGTTACTGAGCCGGCAGTATACTTTGAAGCCGAAGAATCTGCCTCAAAAGTTCCTGCGGTTAAGTTTAATTAATAGATATTGTATCACTTGCGTTTACGGAAGGAGCTGCTTTTACTTCTCTTCTTTGCCGAACCCCGGGTTCTGCTCTGGGACCCCCTCAGGGTTATGAATTTCTCACGCGGAAGTTCGGGATGCGCCAAGATGGGTAAGGCCGCCTTTATGAGGTTCTCGATGTTGCGTATATCTTTGCCCTGTTCCGGGGTAGCGAATGAGATAGCGCGCCCTTTATGCCCGGCCCGGCCTGTGCGTCCGATTCTATGCACATAATTCTCCGCATCGTCTGGCAGATCGTAATTTATAACCGTTTCTATACCGATAACATCTATTCCTCTGGCCGCTATATCGGTCGCGACAAGTATCCGGTACTTCCCCGTTTTAAAACCCTCAAGTGCTTCCCTCCGCTGTCCAAGTGTACGGTCCGAATGTATCTCCGCCACGTTATGCCCCATTGCTTTGATCAGGCGTCTGGTCTTGCTCGCCCCCCTTTTTGTCCGTGAAAAAAGCAGCACCGAACCGCGGTACTGATTGAGCAGTTTAGCCAACAGTTCCTTTTTGGTTTCTTTTTTTACGATGAATAACTCCTGGATAATACGTTCCGCGGCGGTTCCTGACGGCGCAACCTCGATATGGACGGGAAGCTTCATATGTGTGGCCCCTATTGACACGACTTCCCCGGGTATCGTCGCCGAAAAAAGCATAGTCTGCCTTTTTTTGGGGACGAACTTAAGGATGCGTTCTATATCCGGCTTGAAACCCATATCCAGCATTCTGTCAGCTTCGTCCAGGATAAGGACTTCAACTTCATTCAAACGCATTGTCCTTTGCTTTATATGGTCGACAAGCCGCCCGGGCGTGGCAATAATAATACGCGGATTCTTTTTTAGGGCATTCAGCTGGGTTCGTATAGGAACTCCTCCTATAATAACCACAGTCTTTATGCCGAATAAGGGCGCTATCTTCTGGAAGGTCTCATTTACCTGTAGAGCTAATTCTCTGGTAGGAACGAGTACTAGACACTGTCCCTTGCGGGCAAGACGCTGAATAACGGGTATAGCAAAAGCCAGGGTTTTGCCTGTGCCAGTTTGGGCCACCCCGATAATATCAGTACCGTTTATAGCGATGGGGATAGCTTTATACTGGATCGGGGTCGGGTGAGTAAACTTCAGTCGATCCAACACTTCGAGTGTTTTCGGGGCGATGCCCAGCCCGTCAAAAGAAACATTTGTTCTCGCTTTTTTTGTCATGATATCTTAACTCCCTATGAATAGTGACAGAGACCTATTATCCCAAAAAATTAAATAGAACATTCTGTTTTAAAGAACTGGCGGAGAGGCAGGGATTTGAACCCTGGGTACCTTGCGGTACACACGCTTTCCAAGCGTGCTCCTTAAGCCACTCGGACACCTCTCCAAACCTAGGACATTATACATGAAAAGAAATGAATGTTAAGTGATTTTATAAAAACGGTGTATTAACACCTCATTTTCCCTTTGACATTTTAGTTTAAAGGAGTCAATATATGAACTCTTATGGAAGGTTTTATAAAACTGAAGATAGATTGTCATATTCACAGTACCTCTGATTATGTTGGGGGGGTGATGGAGGGGGATAAGCTCCCGACTCCAGAACAGTATATTGACAGGGCTGCACAGCTTGCTTTTGGTGCAATCTCGTTTACGAACCATTCGACATGGTGTGATGTACGCGAGTATTCTGAATATGCGTCCGGGAAGGGGATAATCCTTGTGCCGGGGATTGAAATGTGTGTGCAGAGGAGACATGTTCTTTTATATAATTTTGCGCATCAGTACGATATTGAAACGTTTGATGATATTAAAAAACTTAAAGATACAAGCAATCTTGTGGTAGCTGCCCATCCATATTACTGGGTAGGAAAATGTTTAAAGGGAGACCTGGTAAAGAACATTTCTCTTTTTGACGCTGTGGAAATAAGCCACTTTTTTACAAGTTGGCTAAACCCCAATAAGAAAGCCTTTAGTACGGCTAAAAAATATAATCTGCCGCTTTTGTCTTTTTCGGATTGCCACACATTGAGTATGTTTGGGAAGAATTATTCGTATGTATATGTACAAGAGGCATCTGTTGATGGTATTATAGATGGAATAAAATCAGGGAGAGTCGAGCATGTCGCACCACCTCTTCCAAATATCGAATTGTTCAAAGAAATTTTATCAAAACGCAAATATTTAAAGCATGTTTTTCTGGGAAGCCCGGAAGAGAAATTTTTACGGCTTAAAAAGGAGGGAAAGCTCCCGAAAGATTTTAAGCTGTAGGGAGAGTTCCTCTTATTGACAAATCCGCAAATTTCAGTATAATCTTCTATTTATTGAGTATTTAGAATTTAAGAGGTAATTATGAGCGAAGATTTTGCGTCAATATGCGCGAAGTGCGATGAGAAATGCTGTAACGGAATTTTTATCCTGAGCCAGAAGGAAAAAGATATCCTGTGGGAAAACGGGCACGAACGTCACATTAAGGAAAAACATAACTACTGTGTTTTTGAGGGAGACCCGTGCCCGTTTTTTAAAGAGGACAAGTGTTCTATCCATGAGATAAGGCCCGTGGTCTGCAGATTATGGCCCCTTTACATCGTTGTCGACGAGGATGGAAAGCTTGACTTTGAGTTGGAAGAAGATTGTCCTGCCGCGAAAGAACTCGGAAAAGAATATTTTGAAAAAGCGAAAGAGAAAGCCAAGCGGTACATACACGAGGAAATTTCCATAGAAGCATATCAAAAATTCTGGGAAGAAGAAGACGAAGAAGCATACTGCTGAAACACTGAAGATCAACAGTCCTGTGAGATATCAAAAACTTAATACCGTCTATTTAATGTTATGAGTACAGATTTTTTAGAATTTTGTAAGAAATGTGAGGAACCCTGTTGCAACGGTTTTTTTGTTCTTAATAAAGAGGAACAAAAAACCCTGGAGCAAAAGGGCTATGGCCATTATCTTAATATGGAAGATGGTTACTGTGTTATTGAAGGAGACCCCTGCCCGTTTTATAAAGACTTTCAGTGTGTGATACATGATGTGCGCCCTACAATCTGCAGAATATATCCTCTTTATCCATCCGTTGATCGTGATGGTAAATTAGCACTGGAAGTTGACGAAGATTGCCCGGCGGTAAAGGAACTCGGTGAGGAATTTTTTGAAAGCGCGAAAAAACGAGCATTAAAATTTGTTAATGAGGAACTTTCGCTTGAGTGCTACCGAAAATTCTGGGAAGATTGAAATTAAGCTGAGGGGAAAGACCCTAACTTTTAAGCTCTAGAGATTTTTCAAAAACCCCTCTTGATTTATTGGTAACTTGTTCTGTGAACCATTCAAAAAGATCCCGCCTGTGGTTTAGCAGCTTTTCTTTTTCGGTGGAAGTGAGAATGTTGAACAGCATGCTGTTAACTTTATGTAGTTCATTTGCCTTTTTACAAACTACTCCTATGTACTCCTGAATCTCCGGACTAAAGATGGAGATGCTTTTGCTTTTGAGTTCAGTAAACTTATCTACTTCATCCTGATTGATACTGCTTCGAATAATTATGTTACTCATCAATCTCATAAGTGATTCATAAACAGGATATCTTTTCACGTGAAGTTCATATATTCTGATGTCGTCATGAGAGCTGCCCAATTCTCTGTTTAGGTAGAGGATATAGGATCCGAGAATTAAGATAAACAGGGGAACTATGGCAGCAATAAACTGTTTTTCATCCAGACCTATACCCATGAAGATAATTGCCAGGGTTATGAATACGAACAAGAGTATGGCAATGAGTATAGGATAGATTTTCATAGGGAGATTATACCTGAATACAGTTTTAAAACAAACAAAAAGTACCGAAATTTCATTTTATTACTCAATCTTTGTGCAATTCCCATTGGAGTTATAAAAATGCTGGCTGGAAATACTTGCCAGAATTATTCCAGTTTTTATGTCGATTAATTTTCTTGAAACAACGTCTATGAAGCCGGGGGGGTTACTAAACCTGTTGAAATCCGCCACTACTATATGAGTGGCCCCGGTTAATTTTCCTATTTTGGTTCTTGTGTTCTCTGAGATGTAACCGGTGGATTGAAAATTTAGCTCATCTAAAATAGCCCGGATTTTATTTCTGTCTACCAGAGAAAGGTTATTATATCGATTTTGATAAACCATGAACCCGGATTCAAGTTTATTTACCATGAGTGTTGAAATCCCGGATTTCCATTCGTTTATGTCAAAGGAGGAAGTATCCATTGCATTTGATACATTGCCTACTATAATAGCTAACGAAACGTTTTTGCCTTTTTCTAAAATATCTATTATAACATATACGTCCGGACGGTGATTTTTCACAGTTTTGATTCTGCAGGTTTTTTCTTTTCCCGAGCGCTCTATTTTTACTGTAATTGTTGCTCCCGGGAAGATGTTTTTCAGCGCTTTATGCACATCTAAAGGATTACTGACTATCGTGCCGTTTATTTCTTTTAGGATGTCTCCTTTTTTAAGGCGTGCTTTTTTTGCGGGGCTTTTGTTTTCATCTTTGGAGATAGCGGAAAAGCCGATTATTACTATATTACCATTTTGGCTTTCTATTGTAATACCGATGGAACAATCAGCATAGGAATTCTGGCAAGGAAAATTGCTAATAAGAAGTAGTGTAATGATGGCGGACATAAAAATGGTTTTTTTCATAGGAAAATATAACATATAATTTGGTTTTATCAACTTAAAACTTAACAAAAGGCGGTTTTAAGCCGCCTTTTTCTAAGATCCTAATGATTACAAGAATTGGATAAATTCCCTGTTGTTGTTACCACCAAATGCTTCATATTGGTGCAGTCTCAATGTAGGGGACAAGGGCTATTTTTTTGAACAGCAGCGAGTTACAAAATATTGCAACAAAATGGGACATGGTATGAATTAAAGCATTCGGGGATAAAAATAGCGCCAATATTGGGTGAAGTGTACCAGTACTAGAATTGCTATCAATAGCGGCCCCACTTGTAATTGGTTTGAAGTAATCACACAGAAATTATTTTGTCCATGGATAGCTTTTGCGATAGCAATCTGTTATT
>JAGLRQ010000082.1 GCA_023136205.1 Candidatus Auribacterota bacterium | reverse complement strand
GACATTACTAATCAGAAGAAAATGGGGGGAAGTCCCTTTTCCCTTATTCCTCAAAAACGCTTGACAAAACTGTTGTTTTGATGTATATTTTGCACTGTAAGTAACAGGATTTATAAATTCTGCAACATACAGAGGTTTAAAATGAGAAAAGATGAGATAATCCAGATACTTGACGACTGGAATTTTTGGAATCGAGATCAAAGAATAGGCCTTTCGCGGCCAATCTATACCTCGAGACTTGAATATCTTTT
Source organism: Candidatus Auribacterota bacterium (assembly GCA_023136205.1). Classification (GTDB taxonomy): domain Bacteria; phylum Auribacterota; class UBA6266; order UBA6266; family UBA6266; genus JAGLRQ01. The sequence goes on along the minus strand of JAGLRQ010000082.1, from coordinate 4,702 downwards.
TTCGTCTAATCAGGTTATCACTATAACAGGCCCGAGGCGCGCCGGTAAATCCTTCGTCATGCGCCAAATGATAAAGAAATTGATCAATAATGGGCAGAATCCAAAGGATATAATGCATGTTAACCTTGAGGATCCGCGGTTTACTGAGTCTGGAGTTTTATTTTTAGAGAAGATTTTCCAGGCCTATCGTGAATATATATCCCCCCAAAATACTCCGATCTTATTCCTTGATGAAATACAGGAGATAGAAGGCTTCGAGAAATGGATCAGGATGATGCATGAACTTTCAAAGGCAAAGATTATTATATCTGGTTCAAACGCGAGCCTTTTAAGCCGGGAGTTGGGGACATTGCTTACCGGCCGGCATATTGACATGGAAGTATTTCCGTTATCATTTGGTGAATTCCTGTCATTTAATAACATCGCGTTTACCAATAAACTGGATTTGATCGGCAGGGAATGGGAAATAAAAGGTGCTTTACGAAAATATATTGAATATGGGTCTTTTCCCGAAGTTACTCTATCAGAGCAGAAAAAAGAGATTTTGTTAAGCTATTTTGAGGATGCTATAACTAAGGATCTCTTGCGAAGATACAAAATCAAAAAGGCTCAGGACATGAGATCTATCGCGAAGTATTACCTTTCCAATATTGCCGCGCTTTCAACGTTTAAGTCAATAGAACGGGCTCTTGATATGTCGATAACCAGTGTCAAAAGTTATACCGGATATCTTGAACAGGCATATCTGGTATTTCCATTGAAACGATTTTCATTTAAAGTCAGAGAGCAGGAGAAAAGCCCGCGTAAGATTTACGCGATCGATACCGGCTTATGTAACGCTGTTGGATTTAGATTTTCTGAAAATGATGGACGGCTCGCCGAGAATGTTGTTTTTATGGCCCTTAAACGGCAGCAAAATTTAAACCCGAATATGGAGCTGTTTTATTGGAAAGATGTTCATCACCGTGAAGTTGATTTTGTCGTCAAAGAAGGCTTGGAGATTAAAAGCCTGATACAGGTCTGCTGGAATATGCACAATGAGAAAACACGGAATAGAGAAATGAGAAGCCTTGCCAAAGCGATGAAAGAATTAAATGTAACCAAAACCATGATAATCACCGATGAAACGGAAGGCGAAGAAAAACTCCATGATAATAAGGTGAAGCTAATCCCTCTCTGGAAATGGCTTTTAACCGAGGAAGGCCTTTTGCCCGCGGAAGAGTTTAACCGGAATTGATAAAGGTAGGTTAAAATAGTTTATGAAACCAATAATTCTTGCATCAACCTCTCCAAGACGTAAAGAACTCCTTTCAATGATAGGGATAAAGTTTAAAGCGGTTGACAGTTGTTATAGAGAAGATTTAAACTATGAATTAAAGCCCTTTGCTCTTGCTAGATATTTATCCAGAGGAAAAGCTGAAAAAGCCGCGAAAAAATACAAAGATCATATTATTATCGCGGCAGACACATTTGTTGTATCAGGAAAATCCTTAATGGGTAAGCCGAATTCCGCGGCCGAAGCGAGAAAAATGTTAAAGAAAATAAGCGGGGCAATTCTGTATGTGGTTACAGGGTTTACGGTAACAGATACCGGATCAGGAAAAACATTGTCAAAAGCCGTTACGACAAAAGTTTACATAAAAAATCTTACGGATACTGAAATAAATAATTATATCAAAACAAAAGAACCTCTCGGGAAAGCCGGCGCGTTTGCTATACAGGGTTTCGGAGCTTTGATAGTGAAAAAAATTGAAGGGGACTTTTTTAATGTAATGGGTTTGCCTCTGAATGCTTTAGCAGATGCTTTGAAGAAATTTGGAATCGAAATAATCGGAAAAAAGAGAGACAGCGAAAAATAGTAGCGGTTTTAATTAATCCTGCTAAAATAATTGACAGGGATTTTAGAAAACAGAAGCCGCGGCAAAGAAATAAGTTAGTAAGGAGGAACCATGATTACAAAACTGGAGAAAACGTTGTATGTTTTAGTCTGTGCTGTTTTAATTATTCAGCTGACAGGGTGCGGAACCCTTATGTATCCTGAACGCAGAGGGCAAACAAGCGGGAGAATCGACGCGGGGGTCGCTGTTTTAGATGGGATTGGTTTATTCTTTTTTATAATTCCGGGTATTATTGCCTATGCTATTGACTTTTCCAATGGAACGATTTATTTGCCCGGGACAGACACAAGTTTTCTGGATACAAAGGATATAGAACAGGTAGAATTTGATCCCAGGCACTATACTAACGCGACTATGGAAAAAATCATTGAAGAAAAAACAGGCTATGCGGTAAACCTGAATCATGACAACATAGAAGTTTATAAATTAAAATCTTTAGATGATATGATGGCGCGCTTCGCGGAGGTTTTACCGGGAATACAAAATACCAGCGTCGCTTTAAACATAGAATAAAGGGCGTAAATCCAAAACTTTTTTTCTATGGCCTGGTAATTTTCAATATTTCATATTTTAAAGTATCCTCGGATACCTCTATGTCTACAATGTCGCCCTCCTTGTGCCCCAACAATCCCTTTCCGACAGGGGAATATATAGAAATTTTGCCTTGCTCGAAATCTATCTCTTCGCTTGATACCAGAATACGGGTTAGTTCTTCACTGGTATTCAAGTCCTTAAGTTTAACATGGGCGCCTATGTACACTTTATCAGCGGAAATATCCAGGTCTTCTATGATTTTGACACGGCACAGTTTGCCGTTCAATTCGGATATCTTCTTTTCGTTTAACGCCTGAGCATCTTTTGCCGCGGAATATTCAGCGCTTTCGCTTATGTCTCCCCGTTCGATAGCTTCTCCTATTTCTTTTGATAGTTCTCTGCGCCGCACACGCTGTAGAAATTCCAGTTTTTCCCTCAATTTTTTGTAACCCGCTTTTGTTAGATATAGATCATTTCCGTTCATAAAAATATCTCCTTATATTTTATGTTTCGCGTATGCTTTTATCGGTACAGCTTGAGAAACTTTAGAAATTCAGGATCAACTTTATAGCCAAGCTCAATCGCTTTGTCGCAATGCCTGATAGCAGGATTATATTGCTTTTTATGATAATATGCTATTGCCAATTTGCCGTGCGAGGGAGCGTAATCCGGATTAAGTCCCAGGGCTTTTTTATGTGTATCGATTGCCTCTTCATATTTTCCCATATCAGCATAGGCAATACCAAGGTTATAATGCATTTCCGCGTAATTTGGATTAAGTTCTATTGCTTTTTTATATGCGGCGATCGCTTCCTCGAATTTTCCCATATCGTAGTATGCGGCGCCAAGGTTATTATATGCCGTTGGATGATATGGGTTAATTTCTATCGCCTTTTTATACGCGGATATTTCTTCCTGATGCCTTCCGATATCACCGCATAGTTTTCCAAAATTGGTATACGCGTCCGCGTAGTTTGGATTAAGTTTTATCGCTTGTTTATATAAGGCTATTGCTTCATCCTTCTTACCAATATCGCGGTATAGATTACCCAGGTTAAAATGCACCCTTGGGCTGTCCGGAGCATATTTTAATGTTCTCTCGTAGAAAAGAATTGGTTCCCTCCAGCAGCCATTTTGTTTAATGGTCAAATAAGAATAAAAAACCACCAATACGGTTATAACGCCAATAGATAAAATTTTAAAGTGTTTTATCCTGTAGAGGGAATTTAAGCTGTAGGCCAGAATCAAAAAGAATCCTACCGAGGGCAGGTATAACCAGTGTTCCGCCATATAGGCATTTATAGGGTAAAGATTTGCCGCCGGAAGCAGAGAGATGATAAACCATGATACAGAAAAGAAAATCAGGTTATTTTGATTTCTTTTCCTGAAGGCGTAGATCAATAAAAAGGTTAATATAGCAATTCCCGACAATACCCTGAGGTCAGTAAAACTAAACAGCTTATTCCCGTATTCCATATGCAGATTAAAGGGCAGCAATAAAAGTTTTATGTATTCAGTTATGGCCGCGAAGAATCCCGGGATCCTCTGGAATAAGGTAGTGGTAGATGATATAAAATCGCCGGACGTAAGCTGTGCTGATATTTTTAATCTTAATAGAAGATAGAGAGCCGAAATACCTATTATAGGCAGGGAAGGGCTGATTCTAAGCTTCTTTTTAAAAGAATAGTGGTAAAGCAGAAATAATACAGGGAGAATAAGGCTGTTTTCCCTGGATAGCAAAGCTAACCCATAACTTAGCAGGGCCGGGATATAAAAACTTATCTTTTTCCTGTCGAGATACTTTATATAAAAGATAAACGAAAGGAGCATAAGCAGTAAGGAGAGAGGATCTGCCCTGCCTGATATATATGATACTGCTTCTGTGTGTATGGGATGAACAAGAAAAAGCACGCTTGTTAATAAAGAAAGGCTTCTATTGCCGAAAAGGATATTGATAAGCCAGTATATAGCCAGGGCCGTAAAGATATGCAGCAGGATATTTGCAAGATGGTAACCTGTTACATTTAATCTCCAGAAGGAATAGTCACACATATAAGTAAGCATCTGAAGCGGGCGGTAAAGGTTATATTTCATTCCGGCGTCCGCGCCTATGTGCATTCCTACATCCCTTGTAAAAAGATTCCCTATGCTGGTCCAATTTTTTATATATATATTATTCTTTACTAAAGCTTCGTCATCCCAGACAAATTTACCGTCGAGCGAATTACCGTAGACAACAAAACCCAGGATTATTATCAAAGCGATAGATA
>JAGLRQ010000081.1 GCA_023136205.1 Candidatus Auribacterota bacterium | reverse complement strand
AAACTGTTTTAAAATACCTTTCTTCAAATACAGTTCTTTTTATCCACATTTTGATATACTCAAATGTGTAATATTGTCACAAAACAACGTGTAAAAAGGTCTTTCAGATTCTCATAAATAACTTGACTTTTGGCATTGTGAATATAAAATGGTTTTACACTATGTTATAAATTTGTTCGAGATATAAAACATAGAAGGAGGATATATGCTTAAGAAAATCGGACTCGCGTTGTTGTTAATTGTTTTTCTTGTTTCCTGCACTGGTTCTTTCGCGGCTGGCAGAACCGTCAGAAAAGTTCGGACACAGCGAGTGGAGGATGAAACTCTCAACCTCAAAATCGCGAGAAATCGGGCGCGCAGTGAATTCAGTGCTGCCAACAAAACCCTTTGCAAAGCAAAGATGGCTTATCTAAAGGAAAAAGTTAAGGACAAAACTAGAAAAGAAATAGATTCAAAGTATAAAGCTTCTCTTCGCGCTAAAGTTAAACGCGACGCGGCAAAAGCCAAACTTGACGCGGCTATTAAAACTTACGCGAATGCTCTAAGAGCGGCAATGAATAAATAATTTTAGCTCCATCTTATTTAAAAAAAGAAAGGAGGATGCTTAATACATCCTCCTTTCTTTTTTCTTTTCTCAACGCTATTTCTTTAACAGATTGCTGAAGCTCCACGGACTTACGTACGGGAAATTTCGCGAAGGCGGATTAAAACTTAACCTTCACAGCTTTTCTTTCTTCTTCTTCAACTTCGAAAAATTCTTCCTGCTTAAAGCTAAACATACCCGCGACTATATTCGAGGGAAATATTTCAATCTTCGTATTAACCTTCATCACACTATCGTTGTAATGCTGTCTCGCGAAAGAAATTTTATTTTCAGTAGAAGTCAGTTCTTCCTGAACTGCCAGCATGTTCCGGCTAGCTTTCAGGTCAGGGTAATTCTCAACTACGGCAAAAAGTGAGCGCAGTGTCTGGCTAAGAAAGTTTTCGGCTTTAGCCTGTTGGGCAACACCTTCGTCAATTTTTATTGCCTGAGTTCGTGCTTTTGTAACATTTTCAAGAACTTCCCTTTCATGTTTCAAATAACCCTTTGCAGTTTCTACCAGGTTGGGAATCAAATCATAACGCCTCTTAAGCTGAACATCTATCTGGCTCCAGGCATTTTTTACCCTGTTTCTTAACTTGATAAGCGCGTTGTATATACCGACAACCATAAAAACAGGTATCAGCAACAGCAACACTATAAGAATAACACCTACTATCATTTCATACCTCCTTCCTCTTCAAAAGAGATTTATCTTCTGTTATGACCAACAGTCAGGCACGCAGACACGCTTATAGTAACATTAGCAAGTATATTTCTTCAATAAGATTATTAGCCTGGAAACCCGCAGAGAAAAACAGTAATCTAACAAAATTTAATTTTTGGGCTTTGTTATTTTTTACAATCTGATATAATGGGGTTCATTTTATCCCGGATTTTGCATTAGAAACGCATAACTGCCTTACAAAAGGAGAGAATCATGATTAATTACAAGGACTTAGGGCTGGTAAATACTAAAGAAATGTTTAAGAAAGCAATGGATGGCGGCTATGCTGTTCCCGCTTATAACTTCAATAACATGGAACAGATTCAGGCAATCATTACCGCGTGTGTGGAGACACAATCTCCCGTTATCCTGCAAGTCTCCAGCGGAGCGAGAAAATACGCGAACCAGATACTATTAAAATATATGGCACAGGGCGCTGCCGCGATGATGAGAGAAATGGCTAAAGAAAAAAATCTTAAACAAATACCTATAGCTCTTCACCTTGACCACGGAGATACATTCGAACTCTGTAAATCCTGTATCGAATCAGGATTTTCTTCCGTTATGATTGACGGCTCCCATCATTCCTACGAGGAAAATATTGCCCTCACAAAGAAAGTTGTCGACCTTGCTCATAAATATGATGTCACGGTAGAGGGTGAGCTTGGGGTTCTCGCCGGCATTGAAGATGATGTTCAGGCGGCAAAATCAATATATACCCAGCCTGAAGAGGTAATTGACTTTGTAACAAGGACAGGGGTTGATTCCCTGGCTATCTCAATAGGAACCTCTCACGGGGCAAATAAATTTAAACCGGAGCAGTGCACTAAAAACAAGGACGGCGTCTTTGTCCCGCCGGAACTCAGGTTCGACATACTTGAAGAAATTGAAAAGAAGCTTCCCGGATTCTCGATCGTACTCCATGGTTCTTCATCCGTTCCCCCTGAAGCGGTAAAAATTATAAACTCGAACGGCGGCGCCTTAAAAGATACAGTAGGTATACCTGAAGAACAGTTGAGAAAAGCCGCAAAATCAGCTGTCTGCAAAGTAAATATAGATTCAGATGGGCGGCTCTGGATGACAGCTATGATAAGAAAAACATTTACCGAAAAGCCTGCTGAGTTCGACCCGAGAAAATATCTAGGGCCTGCCCGCGAAGCTCTCATAGATATGTATAAACATAAAAACGAACACGTTCTCGGTTCAGCAGAAAAAGTGTGAATTCAGGGCATTAGATCCCCTCTTTAACATAGAAAGGCTTTTTAACCCATAGTGACAAAAATGTTTTCCACTCATCAGATGTCGTAGACCAATTGCCCATAACCGCGATCCCATCAAACTTTGAAATGCCGGCACCCTTATTGTTTAATCCAGACCGTATTCCAACCAGAGCGTTATCAAAATTTTCAATAACAGGATTATGTTCTTCCTTTGTTTTTTTACTGGTTGAAACTCCAACAAGAAAATTGCACTTGGTAATATTGCTTATTTGAATTATTTGCTCATCGATCCATGAAATATACATATCAGAATTTTCAAAATAAGCGTCATAACAGGGAACAATTATGAAATCGGCAAGAGACGTTACCTCCCGGTAATAATCCGTGTCCCACACATCAACCTCACCCTCACTTCCCCATTCCATTGAGACAACTGAAACTTTTTTTGAAGGAACTTGCTTTTTCAAATCCTTTATAAGAGAAATGAAAATTTCGTTTCCATTGGGCACTGGAACCAGGTTTAATAGTATACCGTCAAACGGATACTCTGAACAGAGTCCCTTCACAGTATCAACTATGCCGCGGTAATCAGATTCTCCCGATAGGTCTGTATCCGGTTCGTCACTAAATTCAGTCTGCCCTTTAAGGCAGGCATAAAACTCGAATTTCGTATTTCCCCTATTCATCTCTTTTATAAAAGAACCGGCAAATGAAAGTTTCCCGGGAGGCTGCAGCCACCCCGCGTCTCTTTTAACTACAAGGAAAATCTTTTTTATCTCCAATATCCTTAAAAACTCTCTCAATTTTGCTATTTCTTTAACATCCCGGTTCTGGCTTATCCATGTAATATTCAGCCATACACCGTTATTCTCGAAATGATAAATCCTGAGGTCTTTTACTTTTGCTTCTTCAGCTATTTTTTCCGCGTAGGTTACAAAATCAATTTTATCTACTTCTTCTTTATTTACATCTATTATCCCATACTGAATTTTGAGTTTGATGTTATCACGTCCCTGGTACAAAACCTTACCAATCATCGAAGCCCCGCTTTTAAAAGTAATTCTAACTTCATCGCTTTTAAATTTGTCTCTTAGATTCGCGATTTCTTTCTCATAATATTCCTTTTTCCTTAAAACCTTCTTTAATTCCCGCTCAAGAGACTTCTTCGCCTCCTGAATTTCATCTATTTGCTCTTCAACATTCCCCCGGGTTTCCTCGGCAAGTTCTTTTTCTTCCACAACTTTCTGTATTTCTTTAAGATTCTCCGCGTAGATTTTTATCTTCTTTTCAAGTTTCATCTTAGAATTATAAAAACCGGCATATTTTTCCTCAACACTTACCTTCTCAATCTTTAACTTCGCGAAAGCATCTTCTGTCAAACGCTTCATTTCTTCTGTCTTAATTCCCCTCCATGTCGCGAAAATAAAAGCTATTCCCGCCAGAACAGAAAAAAGGATGGTAATACGCATCCTGTTTTTCCTTATAAGAGCATAACGTACCAGGGAAGACGCGTCGGATTTCTCAATATCGGTAAAAACTATGTTAAGGACAAACTCATTGGGGGGAGAAGAACGCCCCTGGTGGAAAGAAATGATTTTTCCCTCGACACGAACCGGAGCTTTCTTATAGATTAAATCTATGTGAAGTAAAACCTTATGGCCGGATTTTTCAAACAACGACACTGTTTCTTTATCGAGATTCCTTATCACCAGACACATGCCGTTCCGGCTAATATCCCTGGTAAAACCCTGCTTAATATCTGTCAGAGGGCCATCCGAATCAGTGCCTACAAGCTGAAAAGCAACAGGCAAAACGGTATCAATTCTTATATAACGCCTTCTGTCTATATTCTGGCTTAAATATCCCATGATTTCACTTCTTAATTTTCTCTGCTATCTTTTTAGAATTTTTACCTGCAGTTCTTCCCTTTTAAATAAAAAATCACCATTCTATACTAGATACGCCAATATGTAGATTACACAGACACTTATTATAAAATTAATCTGTTTGCAATTCTACTCTTCTTTTCATCTTTACTTAACCCCTTTTTCACCCAGCCAATCATTAATTGTGTTAACAAATTTTTGAGCATCCTGCTTATACATATATTCTGCATGTGTACCGTCTTTGACAATAATCAGTTTCACATTCTGTGTGGCTACATCTTTGAGTTCAATGCTGTGGCGATGGTTAATTACCCAATCCTTCGTACCATGCAAGATAAGAACAGGAATTTTGACCTTCTTTATATTATCGAGATTACTCGGTTTTTTCATAAAAACATTAAATCCCCACACTTTTTTGCCTGACCCAATATTTCCTATACCAGTCTTTATAGCAGCAACTGTCCACAATTTAGGCCTTATTTTACTGAAAGAAGCCGGCGGACTTATTAAAATAAGGCCGTCCACACACTTATTCTTTACAGCCGCTTCAAGAGAAACTGACGCGCCAAGAGAAAACCCCATGAGAACTATTTTGCTATACCTTGTTTTTAAAAAATCAATCCCGGCTTGAATATCCAAAGCTTCCTTTGCTCCATAAGTATATTTTCCTGTGCTTTTCCCGTGCCCTCTCATATCAATAGTCAAAACATCAAAATTCTTGGCTATTTCCCCTGAAATAGATCTGAAAGTCGATGAATCTTTATATTCAAGCAACCCATGACATATAAGGATTACACCTGAATTGTCATTTTTAAACCAGTTGGCATATATTTTTTCAGAGTCTTTTGTATCAAGGATTATTTCTTTCACTGCGCGGTTTCTCCATTATAAAGATATATAAATACTAACCACGGATGAACACAGATTACACAAATCACACAAATAGAGTAAAAAACATTCAGAATATTGATATAGAAGATAAGAAATTAAAAATATAGGCTATTTGAATTTTAAAATCTGTGGAAATCCTGTTAATCCTGTCTAAAAATATTTTTTTAAATTTA
>JAGLRQ010000080.1 GCA_023136205.1 Candidatus Auribacterota bacterium | reverse complement strand
ACTTTGTAACTGCCGCCGGCCGCGAGCCTTTTTATAATAACACTGCCGTCTATGTTCGCGCTTGCGGCAAGCTGTACAGCTTTTTCTCCAACTTTTCTGGCTTCTTCAGAATCCACCTCCGAAACAACTCCGGGAAAACAACGCTGAAGGTATCCAAATGTATCAGCCCTTACCCTTTTTATCTTAAGCTTAGACCTTACTTCCCCGGCAAGATAATCACCAAGTGCTCCGCTTCCGCTCAATTGGATATTCCCATGAGCATCCTTTTCGCCGCTTGTAAATATGGGATTACCGTCTTTGTCATGAATACCCTCGGAAACACAGATAACAGCTCTTCCATATTTTGTATATACCTTATCAACATCATCAGTAAATTTCTTAATATCAAAAACTGTTTCCGGAACATAAATCAAATGAGGGCCATCATCTTCATATTTTCTCGCGAGTATCGCTGCCGCGGTCAGAAATCCCGCGTGCCTTCCCATAACCACATCAATTTTAATACCGGGCAGGGAACGGTTATCAAGATTGTCTCCCATTACAGCGCAGGCAACAAATTTCGCGGCGCTTCCGTATCCCGGACAGTGATCTGTTACAAGAAGGTCATTATCTATGGTTTTGGGAATATGAAACACCCTGAGTTCAAAATCATCCTGGCGCGCAATTTCGTTAACTATATTAGCAGTTTCAGCGGTATCATTACCGCCAATATAGAAAAAATATCTCACATTATGAGCCTTGAATACTTCAAACATTTTCACGCAATCTTCTTTTCTTGGCTTCATCCTTATGGATTTAAGGCCGGAAGACGGTGTCTCCGCGACAAGTTCAAGAGTCTCAATACTTTCCTGAGTAAGATCTGTAAAATTTTCTTCAAGTATTCCCTTTACTCCCTGAATCGCGCCATAAACCTTCCGCATCTGGGGATATTTCGAACATTCTCTTACAACACCTATAAGGCTCTGGTTAATAACGCAAGTCGGTCCGCCTGACTGGCCGACAACAACATTCCCGGTTAACGCGTCACTCATAAAAACACCTCCTGATTACAATTTAAATAAGTTGGAGTATTATATCAAAGATATCAAATTTTACTATATACTATATACGATTTTTCCCAGCTTTTTATTTGACTTATCCCGGATTCTTTTAGAAAATAGCTATATTATGAAAAAGATTTTTAAACGCTTATTCATTCTTGTCATTATTGTTTTTATCTTTTCCATCACAAAAGACCTTCTTATAAAAACAGCTATAGAAAAGGGATTTCAATCTGCCGCGGACACTACAATAACTATTGGCTCTCTTAATCTGAACATCCTGCAATCAACACTAACCCTCAGGAATATTGCTATACACAATCCCCCGGGATTTTCAAAGGTACCCATGCTTGAAGTTTCTTCTGCAAGAGCGACATATGTTCTTAAAGGCCTTTTAGATCGTAACATCCACCTTAAAACACTAAAGCTTGATATAAAAGCCCTGAACATCGAACAAAATCCGGATAAAAAAATGAACATAGTGATTTTAACAAAGAATCACGAACCCCAAAAAAACCAGCCTGACAAGAAGCAAAATCCTCAAGCAGTTTCTCTGAAAAATAAAAAAATAAGCTTTTTAATTGACGAGTTTATTCTTTCGTTTGACGAGGCTTCTTATTCCGGGCCATACGCGGCCGGGAGTAAAATCATCGCGAAGATACGACTTCAAAACAAGCGTTTTACTAATATTAAGTCAGAGAAAGAATTGATCGATATAATTATGAACAATTCGGGGATTGCTCAGATAAGGGATTTGTTTTCAGATGAACCGGGATCGTTAAGAAAAAATATTGAGGATACTATTAAATCAATTAAAGAAGCTTTTAAGAAATAAGTTTTTTAATATGTTTATGGTAAATTGAGGGCCATGAATAATTCAGCATAACCTCTTTGAAATTTTTGTGGACAATGCTTCTCTTATACGCGTTCAAAATTCTTTTAGCAATCTTTCCGGAATCTTCCTTAAGCCCAAAATAGGACGCGCTATCTCCAAAAACTTCCGGAAGCGGCTTAATATTACTACAAAAAATCGGCATCCTGAAAAGGCCCGCTTCAAGAAGTGGAAGGCCGAAACCCTCCTGGGTCGAGGTAAGAAGCAGCATATCGCACAATCTATAAAGGTTTCTCAGCGCGTGTAAATCAATCTTTATTTTTGCTCCGCCGGCCATTTCCCTGTTATGCATGAAAACAACCTCTTTTTCAACCCCTTTCTTTTCCCTGTAATTAAACAAAAAATCATAATACTCTGCCGCTTCTTTATTGTGCGGGTCCGGCGGGCCCGTTATAATGAAAAGAACATTCAAGCCCATTTTCTTGAGTTCATAGATTATATCAATACCTTTTTCAATATTTTTCCTTTTAAGAATCCTCGTAGGAAAAAATGAAATAATATCTTTTTCAAAAAATTTGTATTTCAAAGCAAATTTCCAGATTTCAGGAGAAATGTTCAAAAGGTTTTTAACATCGATACCGTTTGGAACTACCGCGATCTTCTTTTCCCCTACTTTAAAAAGCTCCGCGAGTTGTTTTTGCCTTTCCTGGGATATCGTTACATATTTGGCTCGAGGATTTAATTTAAAAAGAAGATTTCTCGGATATTTATCTCTGAACTTTATTAAATAGTCAGGGTTAATGAGGCTGGCATCATGACACCATACGACAAACTTTATATTTTCCTGTTCATTAATAAGTTCATCCAAGGCAGCGGTAAGAACCTTGTTAAAATGCATTGTCATCACATTATGAATAATGCATTTTGACATACCGACAAGAGCTTTCTTCAATTTCTTTTTTAATAGTTTTTTCGCCCACTCAAAAACTTCAGGATTTAATCTCCCATTTTTTTTGAAAGAACTTTTAACGATCGGGTTTCCTCCCCATATTTCCTCTATCTTATATATCTCTATATCCGGGTTACTGTTAGTTTCCCCTCCTGAAGCAGTAATAACCCTGACTTTGTACCCCATATCCGTCAATATATTAGCCTGCCCTTCCATAACAAACTCAACACCGCCAATAACAGGCGGGTAAGAATAATGAAGCAGTGCTATCTTTTTCCCGCGCGGCCTTTTATAAACAGCCATAGTTCATCGTCCTCCGTTATTTTACCAGCATAACTCTTATATCCATCACATTTGTTCCGGTTGGGCCGGTTATATAAAGCCCTCCCGCTTTCTTAAAAAAATTGTATGAATCATTGTTATCAAGATATTTCAATGGCATTAACTTTTTCTTCATAGCTTTAGCACAGGAATTTGAATCCACAATAGCTCCTGCCGCGTCGGTAGGGCCATCGGTACCATCGGTACCAACACTTGAAATTACAATATTTTCACAGCCGCTGATTGATCCTATACAGGCAAGACAAAACTCCATATTCCTGCCACCCTTGCCTTTTCCCTTTATGGTAACAGTGGTTTCTCCCCCTGAAATAACACACGCGGGTTTCTTCACGGGATTATTCGACATCAAAATTTCCTTTGCAATTGCCGCGTGCACCCCGGCAACTTGAGAAGTTTCCCCCTCGATAATAGTAGAAAGTATCAACGCGTTGTATCCCAGCTTTTCCGCTTTTTTTGCCGCGGCTTCAGCGGCAGCAAAATTGCTCCCTATTACCAGGTTTTTGACTTCCTTGAAAGCATCATCTCCAGGCTTCGGTGTTTCTAGAGCCTTCTTTTTAAGCCCTTCACGGATATATTTAATGACTGATTCAGGCATACTCTTTTGAAGTTTGTATTTCTTCATAATCTCCATGCAGTTTAAAAAAGTTGTAGGATCCGGCGCTGTAACACCGGAAGCTATAAATGCTATATCATCGCCAATAACATCTGAAAGAATAAGCGATATGATTTTTGCCGGGCTAATTATTTTCGCGAGACGCCCCCCTTTAACAGCCGAGATATGTTTCCTCACGGTATTAACTTCCTGAATAGCAGCCCCTGATTTTAAAAGAAGCTGTGTTGTTTTTTGTTTATCTCTAAAAGAAATTCCCTTCGCGGGGAGAGGAAAAAGAGCGGAGCCTCCGCCCGATATAAGGCAAAAAACTATATCATTCTTTCCGGCTCTTTCAACAAACCGGCAAATTTCACCAGCGCCTTTAAGGCCATTTTTATCCGGCACAGGATGGCCGCACTCATTTATCTTCAATTTCTTTAACTTCGCGCCGTGGCCATATTTCGTATTAATAATACCTCCGGCAAGTTTCTTTCCAAGAATTTTCTCCAAAGGTATTGCCATCTGAGAAGAAGCTTTTCCCAAACCGACAATATAGATATTATTTATCTTTTTAAGGTTATATTTCCTGTTTCCAACATAGAGAATATCTCCGGTGATTCTCACCATTTTCTCGACCGCGCAAATGGGGTCAACTGCTTTTATGGATTCTTTAATAATAATGTCCGCATCTTTTCTCATCAAGCTGAGAGCTCTTTTCATATACACATCCCTTCGCTTTGGTTTTTCCGCGCACAATCAAAACATATTCACTTTACATCAGCATTATTATATACTAATTGGCAAGTTTGTTTGAAATTTAATTTTTTAAAAAGCAGGATATAATGTTTAAACATATTCTCAGAGAACTAAAAAGCCACGCCCCTTTCACTGCTTTTGGAGCGGTTACCGGCATATTAGTCATAATATACTTTCAAAAACTGTCCTTCAAAACTTCATATGATATTTTCTACATACTTCACCCAATGCATGTCCTGCTAAGCGCCTTTGTAACCGCGTCCATGTATAAAATTCACAAAGATAAATGCAGCTTATGGATTCTGTTGGCTATTGGCTATACAGGCTCTATAGGAATAGCAACGCTAAGCGATTCATTAACGCCATATCTGGCAGAGAGCCTGCTTAATATGCCAAACAGGCACGCGCACATAGGCTTTATTGAAAAATGGTGGCTTATTAATCCGCTGGCAATATTAGGCGTGGCAATAGCATATTTTAGGCCAAGGACAAAACTTCCTCACAGCGGGCATGTCTTATTAAGCACCTGGGCATCAGTCTTTCACATTATTATGGCTAAAGGAGAGCCTTTACACTGGTTCGCGTATATCAGCATTTTTCTGTTTCTTTTTATCGCGGTATGGATACCCTGTTGTTTAAGCGACATTATATTTCCCATGTTATTTGTAAAAGGAGATGAAAAAAAGCACCTCCAAAACCATTAGATTTCAGAGGTGCTCTATCAGGTTTCTGCTTATTTCTTACACCAATCCCTGATCTAACATTGAATCCGCGACCTTCATAAAACCGGCAATATTAGCTCCCAGAACATAATTTTCGGCTTGCCCATACTCCTGAGCCGCTGAAGCTGCGGCACTGTGTATAGACTTCATTATGTTGCGCAACCTTTCATCCACTTCTTCTCTCGTCCATGAAAGACGCAGTGAGTTTTGCGACATTTCAAGCCCTGATGTCGCGACTCCTCCCGCGTTAGCCGCCTTGCCCGGGCCGTAAAGAATCTTAGCATCAAGAAACTTTTTTACCCCTTCCGGAACCGTGGGCATATTAGCTCCCTCAGCCACAACATAGCAGCCGTTTTTAAGAAGCGTTTCCGCGTCATTACCATCTATTTCGTTTTGGGTTGCCGAAGGGAAAGCAGCGTCACATTTTATTCCCCAGGGCCTTTTACCTTCACAGTAGTTAACATTATATTTTTTCGCGTATTCTTTAATACGCCCTCTTTTCACATTCTTCAGTTCCATAACATAGGCAAGCTTTTCGTCATTTATGCCGTCAGGATCATGTACAAAACCGCCGGAATCAGACAGTGTTACTGCTTTCGCGCCAAGCTGGTTTAACTTCTCTATCGTATACTGGGCAACGTTTCCGGAACCGGAAACCACACATGTTTTTCCTTTTATAGAATCACCC
The DNA here is from genome assembly GCA_023136205.1 of Candidatus Auribacterota bacterium. Taxonomy (GTDB): domain Bacteria; phylum Auribacterota; class UBA6266; order UBA6266; family UBA6266; genus JAGLRQ01. The sequence continues at coordinate 78 of JAGLRQ010000080.1, read as the reverse complement.
CGTGCCTTAAGCATTTCCTCCGCAAAATAAACAGTACCGTATCCGGTCGCTTCCGGGCGAATCAATGAACCACCCCAG
>JAGLRQ010000008.1 GCA_023136205.1 Candidatus Auribacterota bacterium | reverse complement strand
GCCGGTTTTAGTTCTACCGATGATATAGTTGGTTTTGTTGAGATTACACAATCGAATTTTGACTGGAAAAACTGGCCTACATTTACCGGTGCCGGACAAAAATTAAGGATAAAAGCCCAGGCAGGTAATAAAAGATATGACCTTCTTTTGAGCTGGACTGAGCCGTGGTTTTTGGGTAAGAAATTAGCATTTGGCTTTGATATTTTTGCGAATGAATATAAGTTTTTAAGTACTGATTATGTTCAGACTGACAGGGGGTTTGATGTTCGGCTTGCCAAACCCGTGGGAGAATTTATCAGAATTGATACAGTATATCAATTTGAACAGATAAGGATTAAGAATATAGATCAGTATGCTCCTTATAGCATTAAACAACAGGAAGGTGCTCACGATATAAGCAGTATTGGCCTCGGGGTAACGAGAGATACGAGAAACAACTTTTTTAATCCGTCGCGCGGCATGAAAAATGCGGCTTTAATTACTTTTGGAGGAGGTCCTCTTGGCGGTAACGTAAATTTTGTTAAGTATTTTACTCAGACGAGTATGTATTTTCCTCTTATTGACCCGGAACTTGCGATAGTTTTAAGGCTGGCCGGAGAAGCCGGTGTTGTGGACAAGCATTCAGGAGCGAAGGAAGTACCGTTCTTTGAAAAGTTTTTTCTTGGAGGATCAAGCAGTATAAGAGGATTTAATTTCAGGGAGATAGGCCCTAAGAGTAATAATGCGGAGAATCGTGGAGAGCCGGTAGGTGGGAATACCATGGCATGGGGTTCGGCGGAAATAACTTTTCCTTTATACCAGAGGATAGTTTTTGGTGCCGCTTTTGTTGATTTTGGTAATGTGTGGTCTGACTCCTGGAGTTTCAATAAAGGAGGAACTAATCTCTACAATGTTGCGCTTAATGCTGGAGCAGGTGTTGGTATAAAATTAAATCTTCCGATTGGCCCTGTAAGGATAGATTACGGCTGGCCTGTAAAATATGACGACTTTAACAAGCAGAAAAATGGTGTTCTTCACTTTAATATGGGATATTCTTTTTAGTTTAGTTTGTTTAGTTATGCAATAGCGTAGGGAAAACACTAAGGAGGGAATAATGATAAGGATTATAAGCAGCATTATTGTTTTTGCGATTGCGTGTTCTTTTGCTGGTTCAACTTTTGCTGAGGAGTTGAAAATAGCTTATGTAGACATCGAAAAGGTTTTTACCGAATATCATGGCACGAAAATTGCGCAGGGAAACCTTGAAGAAGAAGAAAAAAAGAGGGAAGTTGAATTTCGGGCTACAACGGAAGAGATTAGAAATCTTCAAAAAGAAGCGGAACTTCTCAAAGAAACGGAAAAACAGGAAAAAGAAAGATTGATATTACAGAAAATAAGCGAACAAAGAAATTTCCGGGTAAAAGTTGAGCAGGAACTTATCGGAATGAAAAACAAGGTGTATACAGAGATAATGCAAGAGATTGAAGCTGTGGTTAAAGAAAAAGCTGAGAAAGAGGGTTATAGCTTGATATTCCAGGATAGAGCTCTTATTTTTAAAAAACCGGAATATAATATTACTGATGAGATTATTAAAATAATAAACGAGAAGAAAGATTAACGAAAGGGTGTTTATGGATGCTCAAAGAACAATTGCCAAAGAGACAGGCTTTTCTGGCATAGGGGTTCATACCGGCAATACGACCACAATTACGTTTAAACCCGCTATACCCAATTCAGGGATTAAGTTTGCGAGGATTGATTTGCCGGAGTCTCCAACTGTAAAGGCTTCAGTTGAAAATGTTGTTGGAGTAACAAGAGGAACAACAATAGCTGAAAATGGAGTCAAGGTTCATACGGTTGAACATGTTCTCGCATCAGTGTGCGCTTCGGGTATTGATAATTTGTTAATCGAAATTGATTCAAATGAACCTCCTGTCGGAGATGGCAGTGCTTTGTTATTTACGGAGTTGATAGACAAAGCAGGAATTGTAGAACAGGAATACCCGAGAAAGTATTTTATGCCCAAGGAACCTATATCAATTGTTGAAGGAGACATTGTCTTAATTCTTCTTCCTTCCGACACTTTTAAAATGTCATATACCATTGCTTATGACCATCCTGCCGTTAAAGCACAGTATCTTTCGCTGCCTATAACAAAAGAAACATTTAGTAAAGAGATTGCTTCAAGTCGGACATTTTGCCTGTACAGCGAAGTCGAAGCATTGATGGATCAAGGACTTATAAAGGGAGGCAGCCTTGACAATGCTGTAGTTATTGGAAAAGATGCCATATTCAGTAAGGAATCTCTCAGGTTCCCGGATGAATTTGTAAGGCATAAGATGCTTGATCTTATAGGAGACCTATTTTTGATAGGAGCAAGGATTAAGAGTCATGTTGTCGCCGTTAAAAGTGGTCATCCCATGAATGTGAAATTTGCCCGGTTGATTAAATCAGCAATGAAGAAAAAAGAAAAATCAGCGGTCCCCGTTGGCCTTACCGGTTATGACGAAATAGTTTTGGGTATAGAGAAAATTAAGCAAATTTTGCCCCATAGGTATCCTTTTCTTCTTGTTGATAGAGTTATTGATATTGTTGAAGACAAAAGGGCAGTGGGCATAAAAAATGTAACTGTAAATGAAGAGTTTTTTAATGGGCATTTTCCTGAGAGGCCTGTTATGCCCGGAGTTTTACAGATTGAAGCCTTGGCTCAAGTTGCTGGTATCCTAATGTTAAAAAAGGCGGATAACCAGGGCAAGCTTGCCTTTTTTATGGGGATAGATAAAGCAAAGTTTAGAAAACCTGTAGTTCCCGGCGACCAGCTCAGGCTGGAGATAGACGTTGTTAAATTGCGTTCTACCACGGGAGTTGTCTCAGGGAAAGCTTATGTGGGAGATGAAATTGTGTCTGAGGCGGAATTGAAATTTGCCATTGTTGATTCCTGATAGAATACAGGGGAAAGAATATAAATGGGGAAAAAGATACATCAGACAGCTGTAGTATCACCTGAAGCGAAGATTGGCGATAATGTTGAGATAGGCCCTTATTCGGTTATTGGCGATGATGTTGAGATAGGTGATGGTACAAAATTGTATCCGCATGTTGTTATTGACGGCATTACCAAAATAGGTAAATGTTGTTTTTTGTTTCCCGGAGCCTGCGTTGGTTTGGGCAATCAGGATTTAAAATATAAAGGTGAGAAAACTATTGTAGAGATTGGAGATAACACGACCCTTAGGGAATGTGTTACCGTCCATTCTGCTGTTGGGGAGAATCATAAAACTGTAGTGGGTTCGAGATGTTTCCTTATGGCTTATGCTCATGTCGGGCATAATAGCGTAATCGGTGATGATGTGGTTATCGCTAATAGTGCTGCCATTGCCGGACATGTCACAATTGAAGATTTTGTGATAATCGGAGGAATTGTTGCAATTCATCAGTTTTGTGTTATCGGGCAATCTTCTATTATAGGCGGGTGTTCGAAGGTTGTTCAGGACGTTTTGCCATATTCGCTGGCAGATGGACATCCCTCAAAGTTATATGGACTTAATCTTATAGGTTTAAAACGCCGAGGATTCAAACCTGAAAATATTTTGGAGCTTAAAAAAGCTGTGAGGATAATAAAGACAACAATTAATCTTAAAAAAATAGTTGAGAAAATAAATTCAGAATGTAAACCTGTAGAAGAAGTAAAAAAACTGCTGAAAGCTATAGAGGCTTCGAAGCGTGGTTTTTGTAGATAATCCTTTCCGATAGAATATCTAAGAGAAATTTGTATGGTTGAAAAAAAAATAGGGTTAATAGCCGGTAATAACACGTTTCCCGCTCAGTTTGCCAGAGCAGCCCGTAAGGAAGGGGTAAAGAAAATTGTTGCTATTGGTTTTTACGGAGAGACAATGAAGGAGCTCTCTAAATACGTTGATGAGCTTCACTGGTTAAGGACCGGGCAGATTTCTAAGCTTATTCGTATATTTAAAAGCAGAGATGTAAAATCTGCGGTTATGGTTGGGCAGATTAATCCGCGTATTGTCCTTAAAAATTTTATTGGTCTTGACCTGAGGCTTATTAAGCTAATTTTTAAATTAAGGGATAGGAGGGCTGGTACGGTTTTAAAAAGTGTGGCGGACGAAATAGAAAAAGAAGGTATAAAACTGGAAGACTCAACATTATACATTAAATCCTTGCTTGCGCCGGATGGGTTAATTACCGGTAGACGCTTGAGTAAATCTCAAAAGGAAGACATAAATTTTGGGGTAAAAATGGCAAAAGGTGTCTCTGGCCTTGATATAGGGCAAACGGTTGTGGTAAAAAATAAAGCAGTTATCGGTGTTGAGGCAATGGAAGGAACTGACGCGACTATTAGAAGGTCTGGGGAAATAGCCGGTGCCGGAGCGGTTGTTGTAAAAGTTTCAAAACCTGCTCAGGATATGAGATTCGATGTTCCTGTTATAGGCATTGATACTATAAAAACGGCTGTCTCGGCAGGGGTTTATGTGATGGCAATTGAAGCCGGCAAAACAATCTTTTTCGATAAGGAAAAAGTTATCGAAATGGCCAGGAAAAATAATATAAAAATTGTTGGTGTTGATTCTTCTGTAATTGTACAAAATAGTTGAAGGCGAATAAATGAAACAGGTTAAAGTTGGTGTAATAGGAGTAGGCCATCTCGGGCAGCATCATGCGAGAATATATTCTCTTTTGAAGAATGCCAGGCTTGTTGGTGTGGCTGATATAAGAAGAAAGAAAGTTCAGGAAATCGCTCAAAAGTGTCAGTGTGAACCATTTCGAGATTATCGCAAACTTCTCAAGAAGATAGAGGCAGTAAGTATAGCGGCTCCCACAACCCTTCATTACAAACTTGCCAGGGAGGTTTTAAGAGCGGGCAAAGATGTACTTATTGAAAAACCCATAACATCTGAAGTCTGGCAGGCGCAGGAGCTTTTAGAACTTGCAAAAGAGAGGGGCTGTATTGTTCAGGTGGGTCATATTGAAAGGTTTAATCCCGCGATAATTAGTTTTCAGAAAATACTTACCGAACCTAAATTTATTGAAGTGCACCGTTTGTGTAAATATAATCCGCGCGGCACAGATGTCAGCGTTGTCCTTGACCTTATGATTCATGATATTGATATTATTCTTAATATGGTAAGAAGCAAGATTTCTTCTACAGATGCTGTTGGTGTCGGGGTAATTCATAAAACTGCTGATATTGCCAATGCCAGAATAAGATTTGAAAACGGGTGTGTGGCGAATGTTACAACCAGCCGGGTTTCTCCCAGTAACATGAGAAAAATAAGAGTTTTCCAACCCAATACTTATATTTCTCTTGATTATGAAAAACAGCAGGGGGTTCTTTACCAAAAAAAGCTTTTCAGGATAGCAAAAAGGGTTATTCCTTTTGAAAAGGCAGAGCCGCTCAGGTTAGAACTTGAATCCTTTATCGATTGCATAATACATCGGCTTGATCCTGTAGTAAGCGGGGAACATGGGAAGCAGGCCCTGGAAGTTGCTGTGAAAATTGCGGAGCAGATTGAAAAAGGCCAATATGGGGAATAAATATTTTATTATCGCTGGTGAGCATTCTGGCGATCTTCACGCTTCAAACCTGGTAAAAAAAATCAAAGAGAGAGATCCCTCGGCTGTTTTTATTGGTGCCGGCGGCGTATTGATGAAAAATGCGGGCGTAAAACTTCTCTTTGACCTTACCGCTGTTTCAGTTGTAGGCTTTTTTGAAGTGTGTAAACATTACTTTCTTTTTAGAAAAGTATTTTCGATGCTTTTGAAAGCCGTAAAGGATGAAAAACCGGATTTGATTATCCTTATTGATTATCCCGGATTTAATATGATGTTTGCCAGGTCTGCAAAACGTTTGGGCACTAAGATCCTTTATTACATAAGCCCGCAGGTCTGGGCATGGAAAAAGAATCGTGTTCGAAAAATGGCAAAAATTGCGGATAAATTAATCGTAATATTTCCCTTTGAAAAGAAGTACTATGCGCAAACCGGACTTGATGTTGAATTTGTCGGACATCCGCTGGTAGACATTATGCAAACATCTTGTAAAAAAGAAGATTTTTTTAAAAATATTGGTTTAAATGGGGAAAAGAAACTTATTGGTATTTTGCCGGGTAGCAGGGAAAATGAAGTTAGAAAACTTTTACCGGAAATAATGAAGGCTATACAGCTGCTTAAGAAAAGCTGTGGAATTGAACAGTTTGTAATAGGCTGTGCTTCTTCCAATCTTGAACCAATTATAAAAAATGAGATAAATAAGCATGATATTAAAGTTGTGATTGTGAGGGATATGGCTTTTGATGTAATGAAGCATAGTGATTTTGCCATAGTTTCATCCGGAACAGCAACGCTTCAAACGGGTTTCTTTTCTACACCGATGGTTATAATCTACAAAGTGAGCTGGATAACTTATTTTCTCGGAAAACATTTGATTAAAATCCCCTGTATCGGACTTGCCAATGTAGTTCTTGGCGAGAAAGTTGTTCCGGAACTTATTCAAAATGATGTAAATGGATTGAAGATAGCCAGAGAAACTGAGAAAATAATAAAAGATGCCGCCTTGTTTAATGATATAACGGGTAAGCTTGCTAAAATAAAGGGGTTTCTGGGAAATCCCGGGGCGAGTAAACGTGCGGCTGATATAGCGATAAAAATGGCAGCGGGATGAAAGAATATAAACGCCTTTTAAAATACATAAGACCATACACTACTTATCTTGTGATGGGTCTTTTCTGCATGTTTTTTGCTACGATTTTCAGTGTGGTATCCCTGGGGACTTTGGTCCCCATAATGGACAAAGTTCTTATGGGGAAAGAACTTTCGGATACCACTTCTCTTATTTTTCCATTTAAAGAACAACTCAATTCCTTTTTTGCCTTTTTAAATACAATTGAAAGGATAAAGCTCCTGTATTTCGCAATTGGTTTTATAATCGCGAGCTTATGCTTAAAAGGTGTTTTTACCTATGCTCAGAAGGTGTTAATGGAGAAACTGGGGCAAGGGGTTGTCCGGGATTTGAGAGGAAAAGTATATTCGCACATACATGAACTTTCCCTCAGTTATTTTACGGAGAGCCGGACAGGAGAACTTATGTCGAGGGTTACATATGATGCGTCACTCCTAAAAGAAGGGCTTTCAGGAAGGGCGGCAGAAGCTATTTTTGAAGGTATGCAGCTTTTCTTATGCCTTGCGATCATTTTTATTATTGAATGGAAGCTTGCTGTTCTTATTATTCTGATTTCTCCCATAATTATCTGGCCCGTATCTATTGTAGGGAAAAAGATAAAGAAGCTTGCCTCTCGGTCGCAGGATAGGGTTGCTGACCTGAATTCCATAATGCAGGAAACAGTTACTGGTGTACGGATAGTAAAAGCTTTTAACATGGAAGAATATGAAAAAGGCAGGTTCCAGAAAGAGAATAACAATTATTACCGCTTAATGATGAAGGCGGTAAAGAGAGAAGCTTTTGTCAGCCCGCTTGTTGAAATGGTTGGAATAGTTATTCTTGCGGGTATAAGCATTTATGGGTTTAAAGAAGTGGTAAAAGGGGATTTGACTCCTGGTTGGTTGTTCTATTTTTACGGGTTGGTGGCATCTTGTTTTAAGCCGGCCAAAACTTTGGCAAAAACCAATGTATATGTTCAAAGAGCAGCAGCTGCAGCGGGAAAGCTTTTTGCAATACTTGATACAGAATCGGAAATTAAAGAATTGCCTGGTGCGGTAGAGCTTTATAGTTTTAAACAAAGCATAGAGTTAAGAGATATTGCTTTTTCTTATCAAGACAATCCTGAGATGGTACTGAAAAAAATATCTATTAGTGTATCGCCTGGACAGGTTTTGGCCATTGTGGGGCCTAGTGGGTCTGGAAAGTCAACGCTTGTAAATCTACTGCCGAGATTTTATGATCCTTCATCAGGCTCTATATTGATAGACGACAGGGATATTAGGGAATTTACCATTAAATCTTTAAGGTCTCAATTGGGGATAGTTACCCAGGAAACCATACTTTTCAATGATACAATAGCTAATAATATCACTTATGGCTACCGTGAAATAGGTAGAGATAAGATGATAGAAGCGGCAAAAAAAGCTAATGCCCATAGTTTTATTTCATCTTTTAAGAATGGTTACGATACAGTAATAGGTGAAAGAGGTGTAAGGTTATCGGGGGGTGAGAAACAGAGGGTAACGATAGCAAGGGCTCTTATAAAAAATCCTCCTATACTTATTCTTGATGAAGCGACCTCTTCCCTGGATACAGAATCGGAAAGGCTTGTTCAGGAGGCTCTTAATGTTCTTATGAAAGAAAGAACTGTGTTTGTCATAGCTCACAGGCTTTCAACAGTTAGAAATGCCGATTCCATAATGGTACTGGAAAAGGGGACGATTGTTCAACAGGGTTCCCACGAAGAACTGATGCGGAAGGGCGGCCTTTATAAAAAGCTTTACAATTTGCAATTTGATATGTAGAAAACAGATAGACTCTAAATTCCCCCGAGAAATCTGGAAGATTTCCGGGACTAAGTCCTCGGAATTTCTCTGAAATTCCAGAGACTAAGCACGAAATTCTAAACAATATCAAATGACTGAAACAGGATTAGTTTTGAACATTAGAATATTTAAAATTTTGAATTTGTTTAGGATTTAGATATTGGGATTTAGGATTTTGGTTTATGACACAGTGCAGATTAAGAATAAGACAGAAAACAGATAAACTCTAAGTTCTAAGCACGGTACAAGTATGCATACTCTTCTAACAAAAATTTTTGCGTTTATTTTTAGTTTATTTTTAAAGGCTGTTTGCAACCTGAATAAAAATTCAGTTACCAGTCCGGATATTTTTCACAAATATGCCGGAGAAGGGAATAATATATTTGCTTTTTGGCATAACCGGTTGTTTTATCTCGCATACTATTGTGCTAAAAACAATAAGAAGAGAAAAACGACCATCCTTATAAGTATGAGTAAAGATGGAGACTATGCTACTGCGCTGGCGTATAGGCTTGGGCTGGATGCTATAAGAGGTTCTTCAAGCAGGGGTGGACAGCAGGCTGTCAGGAATCTTACTGATAAGGCATCTCAGGGAAATAATATAGGCATAGCCATTGATGGCCCCAGGGGGCCTGCTTACGCGGCAAATGAGGGTGTTATAAAACTGGCACAGTTGACAGGCGGAAGAATTATTCCTGTGAGCTACGACGCAACACGTAAATGGGAACTAAAAAGCTGGGATAGGCTTATGATTGTTAAGCCTTTTGGGAGAGTGCATATGGCTTTTGGAGAGCCAATGGAAATACCCAGGAATCTTCCAAGTGATGAATTTGAAAGATATCGCAGTAAACTGAAAGATGTTCTTCTTGAATTGGGCCGGATATGTGCGGAAGAATTGAAGACAAAAGATATGAATGGTAAAGCAGATAAAGTTTAAGCACAATCCTGGTTGCCTGCTTGCTTGCTTTTTCCCTTGCAAATCAGCAAAATTTTGTTAACATATACCCTGCTTTATTTTTTTGTAATGAGAAGCCGAAGGGGATTGAATTCCGGTTATTTATAGAAAAAAGTGAACCGAGGGCTTTTCTTTGAGAGAAAGTACCGGAATTCTAACTAAAAGGAGGTAGTTGTGTCAGTAATAACAATTAAGGAGTTACTGGAAGCAGGAGTCCATTTCGGGCATCAAACCCATAGGTGGAATCCTAAAATGAAGAAGTATATTTTTGAATCGCGCAACGGGATATATATAATCGATCTTCAAAAAACCGCTGTTCAGCTTGAAGAGGCTTACAAATTTATCAGGGATATTGTTTCTTCTGGACAGGAAGTGCTTTTTGTGGGGACCAAAAAACAAGCTAAGGAATGCATAAAGGAAGCTGCTAATAAATGTGGTATGTACTATGTAAATGAACGCTGGTTAGGGGGAACTCTAACAAATTTTGTTACCATAAAAAAGAGTATATCAAGGCTTAATGAAATAGAGAAACAGGAAGAAGAAGGGTTTCTTGAAAACTTTACAAAAAAAGAAGTTGTTAAAATCGGAAATGAAAAGGCTAAGCTTAAGAAATATCTCGAGGGCATAAGAGATATGAAAAAGATTCCGGGGGTAGTTTTTGTTGTTGATCCTAAAAGGGAAAAAATTGCAATTATGGAGGCGAAAAAGCTGAAGATTTCAGTTATTGCTCTTGTGGATACAAATTGCGACCCGGATTTAATTGATATCCCTATTCCCGGGAATGATGATGCTATGAGAACAATAGCACTTATGACGGGTAAAATTGCCGATGCCGCTCTGGAAGGAACCGAGGAAAAGGTTAAGCTTGGTGCAAATAAAAAGCCTTTGGTCCCTGAAGAAGCCGAGAAGACAGCTGTAAAAGAAACTGGCGGGAAAACTCCCGGAGAGAAAAAACCAGAAAATAAAGAAAAAGAAGAAAATAAGAAGCCCGTAAAAAAGAAAACTAAAATAACCGAAAAAGGGAGTTAAAAGGACCGAGGAGAGAAAAATGGAGATAACAGTTACTCTTGTAAAAGAGTTGAGAAATAAAACCAGCGCGGGAATGATGGATTGTAAAAAAGCTCTCATGGAGACAAGCGGTGATATGGAACAGGCGGTAGATGTTTTAAGGACAAAAGGTCTTGCCGCTATTTCCAAGCGTTCAGCCAAGGCTGCTAAAGAGGGTTTAATGAGAATTAAGATTTCTGCCGACGGAAAAAAAGCGGCTATGGTTGAAATAAACTGCGAGACAGATTTTGTTGCAAATAACGATAAGTTTAAAGTTTTTGCCGATAAAGCCCTGGATATAGTTTTTGAAAAGAGCAAGGAAGTTATTGGGCAAAAGGAAGTTACAGATCTTATTGGTGAGGTTGGAGCCAGCTTTGGGGAAAATATTAAGATTGGCAGAGCGGAAGTGCTTTCTACAGAAGGTTCTTTTGTTTCATATATTCATTTAGACAACAAGCTGGGAGTTATAGTGGAACTTTCTGCTAAAATACTATCCCCCGAAATTGAAAGGGTTGGAAAAGATATTACCCTGCAGGTAGCGGCATCAAACCCTGCCTGTGTAAGCGCTCAAGATGCTTCCAAAGATATAAAAGATATATTAGACAGGGAAAGGAAGATTTACAAAGAACAGGTGAAAGACAAGCCTGCTAACATAATTGATAAGATTGTTGAAGGCAAAGTAGCAAAATTTCTTAAACAAATTTGTCTTCTTGATCAGCCATTTGTAAAAGATCCTGAAGTGTCTGTTAAAAAATACCTTCAGGAGAAATCCAAAACGCTTGGGGAGGAAATTTCCGTTAAGAGTTTTGTGAGGATTAGAATAGGAGAGGAATAAAAATATGTCTGCCCGAAAAGTTGCCGCCAAGCATGAAAGAGTGATACTCAAACTAAGTGGAGAAGCTCTTCAGGCTGCGGATTACAGCATAGATAGAAAAAAAACATTGGGAATAGCGGAAAAGATTAAAGATGTATCAGGACTTAAAATTCAGATTGGTATTGTAATCGGCGGTGGTAACATTTTCAGGGGTGAGTCTGCCAGTGCAAAAGGAATGGACAGAACGACAGCTGATTACATGGGGATGCTGGCAACTGTAATAAATGCCCTTGCCTTGCAGTCTGCTCTGGAATTGTTAGGTGTGCAGACAAGGGTTATGACAGCATTTGAAATGAGGGCTATAGGCGAACTTTATATAAGGCGTCGTGCTGTAAGGCATCTTGAAAAGGGAAGAGTTGTAATTTTTGCAGGGGGGACTGGTAACCCTTTCTTCTCAACAGATACGGCTGCTGCTTTGAGGGCAAATGAGATTAACGCCGATGCTATTATAAAAGCGACAAAAGTTGACGGGGTTTATTCGTCGGATCCCTTAAAGAACAAACATGCAAAACTCTTTAGGAAACTTACCTATATTGACGTATTGAAAAAAAATCTTAAAGTGATGGATTCAACGGCTATTTCTCTGTGCATGGACAACAATATGCCGATAATAGTTTTAAATATGTCCCGGAAGGACTCTATAAAGAAAGCTCTTCTTGGTCAAGAGGTTGGAACTATCGTTAAAAATTGAAGAAAGTAGCGGGCAGGAAGAGGCTTGTCTCCAGCTGCTACGTTCTACTTGAATAAAGGGGGTATTTTATGCCACTCAAGAAGATAATGCCTGAAATGGAAAATCACATGGAAAAATCTGTGAAGAATGTCCATGATGAGTTTTCAAGCATAAGGACTGGTAAGGCTTCGACCGCTCTTGTTGAGAATATTATGGTGGATTATTATGGGGCTCAAACTCGACTAAAAGAGCTTGCGGGGATTACAACTCCTGAACCCAGGCTTATTGTCATTCAGCCTTGGGATCCCAGTGCTGTTATTTCAATAGAAAAGTCTATAATGAAATCAGAATTGGGGATTACACCTAATAATGATGGTAAGGTTTTACGAATTCCAATACCAGAGCTTAGTGAGGAGAGAAGAAAAAGCTTAAGCAAATTAGTGAAAAAAATGGCAGAAGATGGAAGAGTAGCTATTAGAAATATTCGCCGGCATGCAAACCATGAAATAGAAAAAGCTTTTAAAGAGTCTCAAATAACCGAAGATGAAAAATTTGGCGCAATAGACAGGGTTCAAAAGAAAACAAGTGAACGTATAAGGGAAGTAGATGAAGTTTTAAAGCATAAAGAAAAAGAAATAATGGAAATATAAAGAAGCAAAATAACTACATAGAAAAAAGTTATTAAATATTGACACTAATGAATATTCGTATATAATCTGAGCTTTGCCGGCTCCGAGGAATTTTGGGGAATTCGGAGAATTCCCGGTCCCTAGAGATTTGTAGAATCTCAGGGATTAAGTCCCTGAAATTGTTGTACAATCTCTAGGGAGACTAAAGTTCTTGGAATCTTTTAGATTCTTGAGGGCAGGAAGGCTTGATCTTTTTTCTATTGTAAATTTTGTTGGGCCAGTAGCTCAGCTGGTAGAGCATCGCCCTTTTAAGGCGGGTGTCCTGGGTTCGAGTCCCAGCTGGCTCACCATCTATATTTGCGACCCCATCGTCTAGTGGCCTAGGACACAGGGTTTTCATCCCTGCAACACGGGTTCGACTCCCGTTGGGGTCGCCATTGTCCTAAGGGTCGCCATTTCGCCCGCTACGTTGGGTAGCATAGCAGCATTTTATTAGGAAGAAAAATACTTTACAAACAGACAATCAAATAAAGGAGACGAGCAATGTTTTTGGGGAAAATTACATTTGCTAATTGTATGATATGTTGTTTCTGTAGTTTTTTGATCTTGTCTTCGGGGGGATGTGATTCAAGATCCTCAAAAACAGAAGGTGAGATTAAAACAGAAGGTGAGATTAAGGCAGAAGATGATATTTTAATAAGTGAATATAAACAAATTATCGATAAATATGAAAAGATTATTATTGAACAAAAGGCAAAAGGTGACACTTCAGGGCTAGGGAACACAATGATGCAATTTGCGGCTGAAGTAGCACAATGGATTAAAAAATGGGAGAGTGTCATAAATAATATGGATCCCGAAGCTAGTAATAAAATGCAAGAAAGCATGCTTCAATTAAATAACCGTATAGATAAAATATTTGAAGTTGAATTGAAGAAATAATTTTTAAACATAAATAATTTATATGAATCTAATAATTAAATCCGACAGGCCCTGGTCACACGGGTGATTTCAATTGGTATCTCCATTTCAAAGACATTTCCAGGCTTTTTTTGTCCTAATTATGTGTTATAATATCCCCTCAGGTTTATAGTGGAAGGAAAACATATAGATGTTTGATACAGGTGGAAAAAATATTTATTTGATTCGCCATGGTGAAACAACCTGGAATTACTCTCGCAAGATACAGGGCCAAAGAAATCCTCCTCTGACACCGCTTGGTAAAAAACAAGCTCATGCTGCCGCGTTATATTTTTCATCACTTGGGCACAGGGATTTTAAGATAATATCCAGCGACCTCAAGAGAGCAAAAGAAACAGCTATTTATTTCTCTAAAATGCTTCATAAGAGGATAAACTATTTTCCCGGGATAAGAGAGATAGCTCTTGGAGAGTGGGAGGGGATGACACCGGAAGAAATAAATTTTCATTTTGACAACGGGTTTAAAAAGTGGCTCCTGAAACCTTCGAGGATAAAAATTCCCGGGGCGGAATCTATACGTAACTTTGAAAAGAGAATAGAAGCATCCTGGGAAGAGATGATTCCTATGTTTCATCCTAAAAACACTATTGTTATTACTCATGGTGGTGTGATTACAGCTCTGTTGGCACGCTGGTTAGATACCAATTTTGACCATCTTATTTTAAGGCTTTTAATAAATAATGGTTCAATAACTCATGTCAGGCAGTCGGGGAAACGTGTTTTTGTAGTGTCGATTAATTCTACTGCCCATCTTAGCTAAGAAGTTAAAGTGAATAATTTGACGAGATTAACAAGATTTGGAAGGGATAGATATCTTTTAATTTTATTTATCATCTATCTTTTGGTTTTTTAATCCTTTAGAATTCCGTTAACCCTGTTAGGTTAGAAAAAATTTTAAAACTTAATGTGAGAACCAAAATAAAAATTTTAGATTGCCATCCTGATGTAATTCAAAAAATAATCATGGATTTAAAACAACCTTCTTTTAGAGGAAAACAGCTCTGCAGTTGGTTGTTTGAAAAAGCGGTTACAGACCCGGATCTTATGATAAATATCCCTAAAGATTTAAGGGTTCTTTTTAAGGAGAAATTGGATTTATCTCTTCCTGAACTGGTTGAAAAGCGGGTATGTGAGGATGGAAGTGTTAAGTTTCTGAACGGTGAAGGAATAGAAAGTGTTTTGATTAAAGCAGGCAGGAGAAATACTCTTTGCCTTTCGACACAGGCAGGATGCAAGTTTGGCTGCGCTTTCTGTGCAAGCTCAAAAGCAGGATTTGACAGGAACCTTTCAACAGGTGAAATCATTTCACAGGTTGTTTATGGGTTGAGGGAGGTTTTGCCCGAAAAGCTTAATAACATAGTATACATGGGGATAGGGGAACCTTTTGATAATTTCGAAAACACTGTAAATAGCATAGAGATAATTAGCTCCGATAAAGCATTTCGTATCGGGCAAAGAAAAATTACTGTTTCGACTTGTGGTGTTGTGCCGGGTATCTTAAAATTTGCTGATTTGAACAAACAGTATGAGCTTTCCGTCTCTCTCCATTGTGCAAACAACATAAAAAGGAACAAAATAATGCCCGTTATTAATAAAAGATATCCTTTGAGCAAACTTATGGAAGCCTGCAAATACTTCTTTGATAAAACCAGAAGATATATAACTTTTGAATATATCGTTATAAAGGGGTTTAATGATGGAATAAAGGACATAAAAGATTTGATTGATCTTTTAAAGGGTTTTTCATGTAAAATCAATCTTATTCCGTTTAATTCTGCAATAGGCACTGCTTTTGAAGTTCCTGAAAAAGAAAAAGTTCTTGAAGTGGGAAAGCAATTGAAAAATGCCGGGATGAATGTGACAGTACGCTGGTCTAAGGGTGCTGATGCAGACGCTGCCTGCGGGCAGTTAAGATATTTGAGAAAAGCAGGTAAAATAAAGGATTAGCCATAGAAATAATGGGGGCATAAAAAATGAAAAAATTTCTAAAGGTTGCCAGCATTTTACTTATTATTATACTGGTGTTTTTATTTATTGTTCAGGCTAGGTTGGATGGGATTTTAAAGAGAGCCGCTGTTGAATTTGCAAAGAGAGAGATGGGCTTAAATATTAGTTTTGAGGATGCGGATGTAAACATATTTTTGGGGAGAGTGAAACTTACGAGTTTTAAAATATTGAAAAATGACGGGTCGGATTTACTAAAATCGGATTATATAATTGCTGCTGTTTCTTATCAGTCACTTTTAAAGGAAATAAAAATTGTAGACGCCTTTGTGATAGGCGGTTTGGATATTACTATTAATGTGGATAAAGCAGGAAAAGTTGACCTGAAAGAGTTTGTAGAAAATTTAAAAAGCAAACAAGCTAAAAAAGAAGCTGCCGTTTATATGAAAGAGATTAGGCTGGTTGAAGGTAAAATTAATTTCCATGATGGTGAAATATCTCAGATTCCACATCTGACAACTTTAAGTGATATAAATCTTTTATTAGTGCATGTTGGTCATGGAAAAGCATTCGGAAAGGACTATTTTAATTATAAAATCAGCTGTAAGATAAATCCTGAAGACGGGGGAACCTTAAATTCAAAGGGTAAAATATTTGTTGGCGGAGGCGGTGTTAATTTTAATGCCGGTTCCACTATTTCTAAAATGAATCTGCTGAAATTCGGTCCTTATTATAAAGATATAATGTCATTGAAACTGGAAAGAGGGTTTGTAACTGTTCAGGGTACAGCGGAATGTAAAAATAATATCCTGGACTCTAAAAATAAAGCTGTTTTTGAAGATATTTCCGTTGAAAAAACAGGTGATGTAACAGCCCTTTCATTTGGGTTGTCGGCACAGACAGTTATGGAATTTTTAAAAGATAAACATGGAAAGCTTGAAGTAGAGTTTAAAGTTGTAGGAGATATAAGGCACCCTGAATTTGACATGCAAATCCAGGTAATAGATGCTGCTTCCATGGCAATTACTGGTGTTATAAATAAGAGCCTCAGGTTGATAAAAGATATAAGCGGAAAAACTATGGATTTGGGCATAAAAGCATCTGAGAAAGCGATAGATGTGGGAGAAAAAGCTACATATACTGCAATTGACACAACAAAAGCGGTGAGAAAGGGTGTAACAGATGCTGTAAAATCAATTATTCCTTTTGGCGGCAGAAAAGAGGAAGAACAAATAAAATGATGGAGTGGGAATCTTTCTTCCTATAAACTTTTTCTCATCCTTGAAGAAAGAAATCCCATTTCTTCGCGGTATTTAGCAACAGTCCTTCTTGCCACATCTATATCCTCTTTTTTAAGTATGTCCGAGATGATGTCATCACTGAGGGGCTTATGGCGGTCTTCGGATAAAATTACCTCTTTTATCCTGTCTTTTACTTTTTGAGCGGAAACAACTTCACCTTTAAATGTGTTTAGAGAAGACGTAAAGAAATATTTAAGAGGGTAAAGCCCCCATGAGCACTGGAGATATTTATTTGATATGGCTCTGCTTATGGTTGATTCATGAACATTTATTCTCGAAGCGAGAGTTTGTAGAATCATTGGTTTTAGGTGTTTGGGGCCTTTGTCGAAAAAATCTTTCTGGTATTCAAGGAGCTCTTTGGCGATATTATGAATTGTCTGTTGCCTCTGGTAAATGTTTTTAATAAGCCATTTTCCTGCGCTTAGCTTATCTTTTATGTAGCCTTTTATTTTTTTATCCGTATTTTCATCTTGCATCGCTTTTTTATAGAAATTGCTTATTTTTAAACGAGGGAGATATTCATCATTTACTATTATTTCATAACCATTATCTTCAGTTTGTTCAATGGTTATGTCAGGGTTAATGTAGGGAATATCGAAGTGTTCAAATAAAACCGCCGGTTTGGGGTTGAGAGATGAAATAACTTTTGCGGCTTCGCTTACTTGATCGAGAGAGATGTTCAAAGCCCCGGCAACTTTATCAAATTGTTTTTTCCCCAGTTGTTCGAGATGGTTTGAAATAATATCTGAAGCGATTTTGTTATTTCCTTCCTTTTTTTCAAGCTGGATCAGGAGGCATTCTTTAATATTCCTTGATGCGATGCCGGCAGGTTCAAACTGCTGAATTTTTTCAAGAACCCGCAAAACCTTTTTTTCGGGTTCTTTGCTTCCTTCGGATATTTCTTCAACTGTTGCCTTAAGATAACCATTGACATCGAGATTCCCTATTATAATTTTACCGATGTGCTTTTCTTTCTCGGAATCCAGCATTATGTTTATTTGGAATTCCATATATTCTTCGATGGTTTCGGGGCGCGTGATAAGGCTTTCGAGGTATTCCCTTTTTTCTCTGTTTTCTGTTGAATATTTTCTAAAATCTCCGCTGTTTCTGAAAAATTCTTTCATGTCTTCATCAACATTTGCCAATCTGTCAAATTCTTCTTTAAAATCAAGTTCTTCCCTGTTTTCGGTAACGGAATTCTCAGAAGTTTCTTCCTGAAGAGGCTCTTCTTGAGATTCCTCAAGGTCCAGAACAGGATTTACTTGTAATTCCTCTTGTATGAGTGTACGTAGTTCGAGGAGAGGAAGTTGTAATATTTCAATGGCCTGCTTCATTTGCGGGCTCATGATAAGCTTCTGCTGTTGAGATTGAATTTGTCCGAGTTCAAATTTCATAATTCCTAAAACAACCCTTCTTTTTAAGCCTGTCATTTTAAGATTATCATTTAATGCAGGATTATGTCAATATGCTGTATCTCGTATTTAGTTCCCTCTGAGGATGCTATGCTACGTTCCGCACTATCTGGTATCTAGGGAATAGTTTTCCCGAGTCATTGTTTTACTGGGGCCTTCGTGGCGTAATTTAATCTTTTTATTTCTTTAAACATTATATTATAGTAAACTTCCAACGAGGATTTTAACTGATTAGATTGAGGATAAAATGATAGAAATTTGTGTTCTTGCGAGTGGTTCAAAAGCGAATTCAATTTATATACATGATGATGAAACCGGAATCCTTATAGATGCCGGGTTGAGCAGAAAAGAAACCCTGCGCAGGTTAGAGGAAAAAGGGCTGGGTGGAAAACCGATAGACGCAATTCTTATAACGCATGAGCATTCCGATCATATTCGGGGTTTAAATCCGGT
>JAGLRQ010000079.1 GCA_023136205.1 Candidatus Auribacterota bacterium | reverse complement strand
CGGAAGAGGTAGCCGCGGTGTTTAACGAACTGTTCGCGAATGTATCCGATGGCAAAAAGGACACGAGGCCCAAAAAGGCAAAAGACACTTTAACTGCTAAAACTGCCGCTGCCTCGAGAGAAGTATTGTATAGAGAAGGCGTCGGCATTTTGGAAGGTACGGTGAAAGTAGTGGCTGATAAAAGGACAAATTCACTTATTATTACCACATCCCCGCAGAACTTCTCAACCATTCAGCGGCTGCTGGAAAAACTGGATGTTCGCAGCCGCCAGGTTTTAATCAAAGCCTTGATAGCTGAAATTACCCTGACTGATGAAACCAAGTTTGGTTTAGAGTGGACTTATACCGAGCCCTGGGGAGGAGCATCGGGGTCAGCCGGCCAGATTACCGGTACAGCCAGCGCATTGTGGGACTTATCAAGTTTTATTTCGGAAGGTTTCAAATATTCTATTTTAAGAGGAGACTCGCGGCTGAGTGTGGTATTGCAAGCCTTAGCGAAAAAATCAGAGTTTAATATTCTTTCCGCTCCATGTGTGCTTGCTTCCGATAATGAAGAAGCCAAAATAAAAATTGGCGAATCAGTTCCCGTTTTAAAAGACGTCAGCTATACCGAAGTAAGCGGGACGGTTAAAAGCTACGATTACAAAGATGTCAATATAGAACTTACAGTTACGCCGACTATTAATAAAAATAACGATGTATCTTTATCCATTCATCAGTTGATAAACAAAATCTCCGGCTATGATTCGGAACTCAACGCGCCTATACTTGCGACCAGGGAGGCGCAAACCACAGTTGTCGTTCGGGATAAACAGACTATTATTATTGGCGGATTGATAAGAGACGATAAAATCACATCCTTGAGCAAAGTTCCCATTTTAGGTGACATTCCCTTTTTGGGAGCACTTTTTAGAAAGCAGCATGATACGATTAAAAAGACGGAGTTGTTGGTTTTTATAACTCCCTATGTTATTGTCCGCCCCGAAGATGCCGATCATATAACTGAAGAGCAGACAGAAGAAGCGGAGAAAATACACGCTCGCTTTGAAAAAGAGAAGATAATAAAAGAAAAGAAAGCGAGAAAGAAAAGCAGAGAAAAGCAGAAGAAGATGAAAGGTGATTGACCCCTGTAAAATTAACAAAGCGCCGGATAGATTTTGTTTCAAAAGGCCAGTCGTATTAGTCTTTATAATGAGTATATTAATTGGCTGTTCTTTCGCGAATGGTAATGACTGGCGTGTTGAAAAAAGCACACATTTTATCATTTATTATTATGGTAATTACAGTTTTGCCAGAAAGGTTGTAAGGAAAGCGGAAGACTGTTATCGGAAGATCGCCAGAGATATCGGCTTTGTTCGCTATAAAAATTTCTGGCTGGCTAATGATAGATGTAAGATCTATATTTACAAAACTCATCAGGATTATATAAGTATTACTAAACAGCCCCGGTGGTCCGGCGGCTGTGTTTCCTATAAGGAAAAGGTAATAAGGACTTACCAATGGTCTGAGCATTTCCTGGATTCGCTCCTTCCCCATGAATTGACTCACATCGTTTTCAGGGAATTCGTTGGTTTTGAAAATAAAAATATTCCGCTTTGGTTAGATGAAGGGGTCGCCTGTTATCACGAAAAATATAAAAGAAGAGAAAGCCACCTTTTAGTAAAAAAGGCGATTTATAGAAAGAATTATATTCCGTTGGAGAAATTATCCGGGCTGGATATCGCGAAAGAAACCGATCCGGTTTTAGTGGGTTTATTCTATTCTGAAGCCACGAGCCTTGTCGAATTTTTGATTAAAAGATATACCCTAAACAGATTTACTAAATTATGCAGATTATTAAGAGACGGTAGAAAACTTGATGAAGCTTTGAAATCCGTATACCATTTTAAAGATTTAGGCGGCCTTGAAGATAAATGGCTTCAATATATAAGAAACAGGTTTTAGTTAGAAAATGTCACAATTAACGCGACGAAAGGAGTTGCAGATGAGGAAACAGTTGTTGGCAGCGGTTAGTTTCGCGGTTTTGGTTACTTTTTTTCAGCCTGGCTGGGCTGATGAGCAATCCCATAAGAAAGCAGTCGAGGAATTATTTGTTGTTATGAAAACTGAAGAGGGAATTTCGGATTCTCTTGATCAGATGCTTCAGGCGCAGGTGGAAGCAAATCCCCAGAATCCCGGTGCTATGGACGCCGCAAGGCAGTTCTATTTCAAATATCTGGGCTGGGAGAGCCAAAAGCCGGATATGACTGAGATTTTCATGAAAACTTTTAATGAGGAGGAAATACGGGAATTAATATCCTTTTACAAGACTCCGGTCGGCCAAAAATTAATTGATAAAATGCCTGAGGTGTCTGCCAAGGTTATGGAAATCGCGGCAAAGCGTATGCAAGAACACATGCCGGAATTTTACAAGATGATGTCTGAGATTACGGCTGTACAGCCGTAAAATCCATTAGACAAAAAAGAGTAAAAAGGATAAATGAAAAAACGAATATTAATATGCGCGGTTATTTTATTCGGTGCTTGTTTTGCGGCCGCGGCGGAACGGAAATCTTCCGGTGGACGGCTGCCTTGTCTTAGCATATCTCAGGAATTGTGGGATATTGGAACGATAGATCGAGGTGAAAAGGCGGATCATACATTTATCCTTGCCAACACGGGAGATGCCGAGTTGTTCATTAATAAAGTGCGTCCTTCCTGCGGCTGCATTGCTGTTTTTGAATTAAACAAGGGAAGAAGAGTTTTGCCGGGCAAAAGCACGGAGCTTAAAATAACTTTTGATTCCAAAGGCTACAAAAGTAGTTTCAAGAAATATATTTATATAGAATCCAACGACTCTGACGCGCCTCATAAGATTACCATTACAGGAACGGCGGTGACTGTGCCCAGGATAATCGTTTCCATTGAGCCGGCTGTTTGGAATCTGACTTCGCTTTCAGCGCGGAAACCCGAGGCTTTCAAGTTCGCCATAGAGAACAAGGGCGGCGGCATATTGAAAATTCCTTCAATTGATACTTCACCCGGGCTCGCGGAAGCTTCGGTTACTTCGGTGGATATCAAGCCCCGTGGAATAACTACGGTTAGCGTAAATTTAAAGCCTGAAGCCAAATCAGGGAAAGAATACATATCTCTTAAAATAGATATTCCTATTCGGTAGGGAAAAAATAATGATTAGCGCTAAAAAACCGATTTTTTTTCTCCCGTTTACCGCGTATGGCTTCCTTTTTTTATTGGTTTTCTGCCCGTTTCTTTTCTCTTATGAAATATATGCCTCTAAAGGGCCTTGCGTGCGGATGTATTATTTTTACTCAAGCGGTTGTGAGGAATGTCTGCGGATAAAAAATAGCTATATTCCCGATTTGAATAAAAAATACGGTTTTTGCCTGGATGTAAAATACTTTGAGGTAAATGAACCGGAAAATTACAAACTCCTGCTTGAATTGGAAAAAAATTTTCACCCTTTAAAAAATCCGCTCCCCGCTCTATTTGTTGAAAACCACGTGCTTGACGGAGATGAGGAGATTAAAGACGGCCTTGAGCGGCTTATTAAATATTATGTTTCAAAGGGGGGCTGCGATTGGCCCGCCGCGGGGGAACGCGGGATAAAGCAGGTTGATAACCCGGCACTGGAAAGGTTCAAGAGTTTAGGAGTATTCGCTATAATCAGCGGAGGGTTGTTAGACGGGCTTAATCCCTGCGCCTTTACCACTATAATATTTCTGATTTCCTATTTGGTTTTTATCGGCCGCAAGGGCAGAGAAATAATTTTTATCGGGGGAGCTTTTACTTGCGCGGTTTTTATAACTTACTTTTTAATTGGTTTGGGGTTGTTTGAGTTTACAGTGAAGATGGCTGTTTTTCCTCTTCTTGGCCGCGTGGTTTCCCTGTTGATTGCCTGTATGGCTGTTGTTCTCGGTATCTTGAGCCTGTATGATTATTATAAGATCAAAGAGGGAAAAATAGAAGCCATCGCGCTTCAACTGCCTCAAAGTTTAAAAAACAAAATTCATTCGGCAATCAGGAAAGAGTCAAAAACGAAACATTTCATTTTAGGTTCTTTATGTTTGGGTTTTTTAATTGCTCTTTTGGAGTTTCCCTGTACAGGCCAGGTTTATTTGCCGGTTATATTCGTGTTGCGCCGTATCTCAGAATTTCGGCCGCGCGCTCTTTTTTATCTGGCGCTTTACAATATTATGTTTATTCTTCCCCTTATCGCTGTTTTTATTTTTGCTCTTAAAGGAACCTCTTCTCAGATATTTGCTCAACTAATGAAGAAGAACGCCGGCACAATAAAAGTTTTTACGGCAATTTTGTTTTTCGCTCTGGCCGCGATATTGATAGTTTGGCTTTAGTTTTTTTGGGGACCCTGTCCCCTGTGGGGAAATGTAGTTGACATAACAGGTAAAATGTATTGACAAATTGCGACGATAAAAATAGAATTACCACACTGTATTTTTAATCCAGAGGCCGGAAGTTTCGAAAAAAAGAACTAAATCTGCCTGGTTAAAATTGAAGTTGTATTTTAGAATATTTAACCTTGATCTGGATTTCCGGGTGGTATGGGAGTTTAACTTATAAAG
The DNA here is from genome assembly GCA_023136205.1 of Candidatus Auribacterota bacterium. GTDB lineage: Bacteria > Auribacterota > UBA6266 > UBA6266 > UBA6266 > JAGLRQ01. The sequence goes on along the minus strand of JAGLRQ010000079.1, from coordinate 29,168 downwards.
GGGGTTGTGTGACTGCTATTTTCGGTATTCAGAGTAGAGAAATACTGGATTCCAGAGGGAATCCTACAGTTGAAGTTGATGTAACTCTCGAATCAGGGTTTGTCGGGAGGGCCGAAGTACCGTCAGGTGCTTCTACGGGAGTGCATGAAGCCGTTGAGCTTAGAGACAATAATAATAAGCGTTTTTTAGGCAAGGGTGTGATAAATGCTGTTAAAAATGTAAATGAAGTTATTGCGCCTGCTGTCATAGGCATGGACGCGGCCGATCAGCAGGTTCTTGATAGGAAACTTATAGAACTTGACGGGACAGAGAACAAATCAAAATTAGGCGCAAATGCTATTCTTGGTGTTTCGATGGCGGCCATGAAAGCCGCGGCAGCCGCTTCAAACCTTCCTCTTTACCAATATTTAGGCGGTGTTGGCGCGAAAACATTGCCTGTTCCCATGATGAACATATTAAATGGCGGCGCCCATTCTGACGCGCCGGTTGATTTTCAGGAGTTCATGATTATGCCTAAAGGAGTGGGGTCTTTCAAGGAAGCTTTAAGAATGGGGGCCGAGGTTTTCCATACTTTGAAGAAGGTTCTTAAATCGAAGGGGTATTCAACCGCGGTTGGAGACGAAGGAGGATTTGCCCCTGAGCTAAAGAGTAATGATGAAGCGGTGGAGCTTATAATAGAGGCTGTTGGCCAGGCCGGCTATATAATCGGAAAAGATATTTTTATTGCTCTGGATCCCGCGGTATCTGAGCTCTGGACACACGCGGAGAAAGCCGGTCAAAAGGGCTACAGATTCTGGAAATCTTCCGGAAAGGTTCTTTCTTCCGAAGAAATGGTTAAATTTTGGGTAGAGTGGGTTAAGAAGTATCCAATGATAATATCTATTGAAGACGGTATGGCTGAGGATGATTGGGATGGGTGGAAAATGATGACAGATCATCTTGGAGATAAGATTCAGCTTGTAGGAGATGACCTTTTTGTTACCAATACAAAGCGGTTGGCAAAGGGGATAGAAAAAGGAATAGCTAATTCCATTTTAATTAAGGTTAACCAGATAGGCACTATTTCAGAAACACTTGACGCGATAGAAATGGCAAAAAGAGAGGGATATAGTGCTGTTGTGAGTCATAGATCGGGGGAAACCGAAGATACAACAATCGCGGATATTGCCGTCGCGGCTAATACCGGGCAGATAAAAACGGGTGCCCCATGCAGAGTAGACAGGATATGTAAATATAATCAGCTTTTAAGAATTGAAGAGCAGCTTGGAACAGGATCCTGTTATGGGGGAACAATATGAACAAAAAAGGCTTGAGTTTAAGCCTGAAAAGCGTATTGATTTCGCTTTTAATAATTGGTATTGTAATAGGGTCTATTGTCTTATTGGTTCCGAGATGGGTGGCAAAGAGTAAACTTTCCGGAAAACAGAAAGAGCTGGAAGAAAAGATAGCAAAAAGGGAAGAAAAATATTTGAGGTTGAAAGAAGAGCTTGATGCCTTGGAAAATGACCCGGTCTATCTTGAAAAAATAGCAAGAGACGATTTGGGCATGAAACGTTCAGGAGAGGTAATTTACAAATTCGAAGATGATTAAAATAACAAAGAACAAGTTAAGAGAAGCAATAGCCGGATACCTGTTTATCCTTCCTAACTTTGTGGGGTTTTTTTGTTTTACGTTTTTTCCCGTTCTCTTTTCCTTCTATCTGGGTTTTGTTAAATGGGATCTTGTTACCCCGATAAAATTTGTGATGTTTGAGAACTTCCGGAAGCTGCTCCTGTGTCATTTAAAAGAGATTGGCAGCGCGGGATTAATGTTTTCTCACGCGTTTACAGGTAATTATATTTTCTGCCTGCTCATGTTTGTTGTCTCTTTGTCGCTTGTTTTTAGATTCTTTTTACAGCAGATTTTCTTCGCGCGCGCGAAAAAGAAAAAAAATTTTCTTAGGGCGGTTTTTAACGCGGTTCCTCTGGTTGTGATTCTTATATCGGCCTATTTTTTTATTGAGTGGGGTTTGATGATGAAATCTATTTCCCAGGCAGGATCTAACCTGTATCTGCTGCCGCAGGCGGCCGTAAAAGAAGCAGGCATGCTAATAATGTTTTCGATAATATTATTGTTTTTTGGAATGTTTATTTCCCTTCTTGCCGCTTTTTTCAGAGACCGTGACCTCAGGTTTGAAAAGGTATCAAATGTTATCCTTTCGTTTTTGCCTGCCCTGATTATAGCTGTGACGGTTTTGCCCGTATGGAGTTTTTCCAATGATATATGGCAGGCTAACGATGCTTATTTTTGGCAGTATCTGGGCAATACCCTGTTTTTAATGCTGGGTATTCCCATAAGCATGTTTGCTTCTCTCGGGCTTGCCGTTTTAATGAACAAGAAACTGCGCGGGATAGTTTTCTTCAGAACAATATATTTTCTGCCGTCTATTTGTACGGGAGTAGCTCTTTATGTATTGTGGAGATGGATTTATAACACCGATCTGGGGCTTTTAAATACACTGCTTGGTTATATTGGGATACCCCAGGTGGAATGGCTTACTGATACAGCCTTGGCAAAGCCCTCCCTGATGCTGATGGGGATATGGACAGGTGTTGGAGGCTATAACATGATTCTGTATCTTGCCGGGCTGCAGGGTATTCCCCTTGATATTTATGAAGCGGCAGATATAGACGGGGCGAGCGGCTGGCAGAAATTTTGGGCTGTTACCTGGCCTATGCTTTCTCCCACTACATTTTTCATATTTATAATGAGTGTTATCGGCGGGTTCCAGGGTGGTTTTGACGCGGCATATATAATGACGGGCGGAGGCCCTGCCGGTTCGACAACAACCTTAAGTTATTACATATTTAACAATGCTTATCGCTGGTCTAAAATGGGTTTTGCGGCATCTATCGCATGGGTACTTTTTGCCCTTGTTTTTGTTGTAACGCTTTTTAACTGGAAGTTTGGCGGGAAGGTGGTTCATTACTAATGGCACGGGGAAAAAAACCAAAAATGACAAGAGCGCTTAGCCAAATGGGATTTTTCAAAAAATCTTTTTACTATATTATGCTTTCTATTATTGGCATATCGATGTTGCTTCCTTTTCTCTGGATGGTTGCCACATCATTAAAAAGTGAAGGAGAGGTTTTTGCTTTTCCTCCCACGTGGATCCCATCGGAAACTACATACTACACTACCCTTAATAAGGATTTGGTAAAATCTATCCTGAGTTATCGTACCGTTAAAGGGTTTTCAGAGGGGATTGAGGGAATTGAAAACCTTCTTCCGGGAACCCGCGAAGAAAGTGACGAGAAACTAAAAGTCAAAATTATAAAAGAAGAAGTTAGAATAAAAATACTTAGAGGGGAACATGCCGGCAAGGAAATAGAGATAGGGAAATCTTTTCTGGCACGTTATGTGCCTAGCTGGTTCCTTCCCTGGGTAAAGAAACCATGTGTTTATCTCGCCGAGATAAACGTAGGCCTGGGGCTTATGGCAAGAGGGGAAAGGCTTGATGAAGACCTAAATGTAAAGATAGCTTGTGAAATAATGCAGGAAAAAGTTTTCATAAAGATAATAGATGCTGAAGGTCCGTTATTGGATGAAAGGTGTTGGATAGCTGCTTCCGGGATAATCCGGAAATGGAAACCGGCTTTCCTCTGGGATAATTATTCTAAAGCGTGGAAAGCTTTTCCTTTTGGAAGAGCATACATGAACAGCATTATCATCGCGGTTTGTGTTATGTTTGGCCAGGCGTTTACAAGCTCGATGGCCGCGTATGCTTTTGCCCGGTTACATTTTCCCGGCAGGGATAAGATTTTTATCATGTACCTGGGAACAATGATGATACCGTACGCGGTTCTAATGATTCCTGTTTTTGTCATCTTGAGGCTGGCTCCCGATATTTTAAACCATGTTACCTCAGTAGCCGCGACATTGTTCTCCCGGCTTTTTGGAGGTTCTGCCGAATCAGTCGTAACAATAGAATTCTGGAAAAGCGAATTTGAAGTATTCGGGCATTATATCGGCCGCCCCATAGGGTTGGATTCATATTTTGCCCTTATTGTCCCTGGAATGTTTAACGCGTATGGGACCTTTATGTTAAGGCAGTTTTTCATGAGTATCCCCGTGGATCTTGAAGATGCCGCAAAGATAGACGGGTGCAGCCTTTTTGGAATCTATACCAGAATAATACTTCCCCTTTCCAAGCCCGCGCTCGCGACACTTGTTACATTTACTTTTATGGGAGTCTGGAGAGATTTTATGTGGCCTCTTATAGTGACCTCTAACGACCAGATGAAAACACTTCCTGTCCTGCTTAATTCATTTCAAGGAGTTTATAGTACAAATTGGACACTTCTTATGGCAGCTTCCTTGATTGTTCTTGCGCCTGTCATAATTGTTTTTGTGTTCAACCAGAGGTTTTTTGTCGAAGGCATTCAGCTTGGAGCTATTAAAGGCTAATGTCTCCGAAAAAAAACGAATTGCCTGATGTTGTCAAACCTGCCTATCCGGCAGGCAAGCTTGACTATCTGAATATTATATCCAAAAGTTTCTGGCTGTTTTTCGATAATATGGGTCTGTTCCTGGGTGCCAGCATCCTCTGGTTTTTTCTGTCTCTGCCGGTTATTACTTGCCCTGCCGCGACTGCCGCGATAATATTTCTTGCCGATGAAATTAGCTTTAACAGGGAAGTTAATATCAAAGATTTTTTCAAAGCATTTAAGACCTATTTTTTTATATCAACGGCGGTTGCAATTTTTATGTGGTTTGTTATAATCTTGGCTCTCGCGGGTTTTTCTTTTTACAGTTCGCGTTTTGGGATCGCGGGAAAGCTGATAGCTGTTACAATGGGCATAATGGTGTTCGTTAATTGTATGGGGATGGTTTACATATTACCCCTTTCTTTCAGGGTGAAGGGTGTTTTTAGAGTAATGAAGGATGCCATAACTTTGGCTGTCTGTCATCCTCTTTTTACATTTGGTGTTTTGTTTTATCTCGGAGTTCTTTTTGTTGTGGGGGTGATTAGCGGCGCGGGAATTCTTCTTGTAACGCCGGCTTTAAGCGCTGCTGTAATAAGCCGCGCGGTAAGGGAACTCTCTTACAGGTATGGTTTTTCCCCGGCTTCAATAGAAGAACCGAGAACATTGAAAGGGGTATTTATGCCGTGGAAGGAATAATATGTTAAAACCGGGCAGGGTGTTTTTAAGGGGGAAAGATAAATATGAATTTGTTTGAGAAATTAAAAGAGTTTTTTTCAGAAGAGCAAAAAGCGGGAGAAAGCAGCAAAGAGACAAACGCAAAAGAAAAGGTCAGGATTGCCTCTTGCGCCCTTTTGCTGGAAGCTGCTATGGCAGATGGGAAAATAGACGATAAGGAAAAAAATGTGATTCTAAAAATACTTGAAGAAGATTTCGCCCTTGCTGAAGGAGACGCGCAAATCCTTATCAATGTTTCCGGCGAAGAAAAACAAAACAGCGTTGATCTGTACCGGTTTACGAAAATGGTTGACAAAAACCTTTCTTATGATGAGAAGCTTAATGTGCTTGTAAATATTTGGAAAGTAATATTTGCCGATGGGCGGCTTGATAAATACGAGGACCAGCTTATCCACAGAATTGCAAATCTTCTAAAGGTATCTCATAGAGAACTTATCGACGCGAAAATGGAAGCGAAGAAAACATATTAACTCCCGTTCACAAGGTTACGCGATTGACTTCTTTTGGGGAAAAGCTTATAATGAACAGTTGGTTTGTTTTGTCCCGATTGGTGTTCTGTTAATTGTAGCCCGAAACGAGGGAGAAAATATGTGAACAGGATTTTTATCTTCTTTTGTGTTTTTGCTGTTATCCCGGTTTCTTTGAGTCGCGCGTCCCATTTATCTTTCACTGCGACCCTTACAGTCGATAATCATTATGGATTATATTTTGGTGATGGGGAAAACGTTACTTTCGTTGGAGGAAATGAAATTGGCGCTGGGGGTAACCCCGGCCAATACAACTGGTCTTGTGCTGAAACCTTTACATTTGATGTGGATCTGTGCGATTACATATATGTAGCGGCCTGGAGTGATGATTATGTCGCGCAGGGTTTTTTAGGACAGTTTGTATCTGACGCCGGTTTGTTATTAACAAATACTTCCGCCTGGGAGGTTTATCTGTCTTGGAAGGATTTAGATGATGGCGATAGCATTCCTTCACAATTTGTTATGGACCAGGAAATTGCAGTCGCATTATGGAGTCCTGTTAAACACAGCAAAGTTCATGGAAGTTCTCCGTGGGGTAAAATTGACGGGATTAGCGATAATGCCAGTTGGATATGGGGCAGTAAACTTGCGTCCGGCAGCAACTATGGAGAGTTTCAAATATTCAGGACACAGGTAATACCCGAATTAAATACTTTGCTTTTACTTTTTTCCGGTTTAATAGGGCTTGTAATATTTAAGAAAAGTATCTAATCTTTTCCATCCGGCTTGTTAAACAATTCTTCAATTGCGGTGCCCAGCCCGGGGAGCTTTTCATCGATTTTTCTTTTTAAAACAAGCGTCCCGATTTGTTTTGCTGCTTCTGCCCAGTTTACTTTTGGGTTTTCTGTTGAACCGCGAACCGGGATTTTTAGAATATAATCTTCTGAAAGGCCTTCAATATCAAATGCCTTGTCCAAGGTATCAGATGTTAGGCCCAGTGTAACATCAAGAGTGTCGTTTTCTATATCAATTGTTCCCCACGTAGCTATATGGAAACTGTTTGCTATAACGGTATCCATTCTGGAATATTGAGCAATCCCTTCCGCGAGGCTGGCTTTAAGAGGTGTGAAGCTGGCTGTCATCTGTCTGCCGTATGTTGATTTTAAAAATGCCACCAACGGATTGAGCAAACCGCCGTTTTCAAGCGTTAGTTCTCCGAGATCAATAACCGCTTCTTCAATTTTAATATCGGAAAAAGAAGCTTTGTTCAGGGGTACGTAAAACCCGTTCTGATTTATGGTTATATAAATAGGCCTGCTGGAACTTACAGCAGTAATCAGTATCGGATTGATATTTTTCAACACTAATGCCCCGAGAGCAGGGGTTACCGTCAATTCAGCTTTTACATCATCGCGCAAAAGCACAGAATCCTTATTGATAAGCGCGGATATGGCCGCGGTTGAATTACTGGTTTTGAAATAAATATCAACAGGCCCTTTGAGACCTTTGAGTTCTGCTGAGGCTTTTAAATCTAATGTTTTTCCCATAACGGCAGTGATGGTGTTATTCGTATTGAAAAGCTTATCCAGCCTGGCCGTAGATAATCCTTTAAAACTGGTATTCAGCTTTAAAAGCAAGCCGTTTTTATTAAAAGAACCGTCAGGCTTTACAATATCGGAGATCTCGCTTTGGACAGAAATATCGCCTTTGTCCAAAATATTGCCGGAATGATCTGTGCATGTGAAAACCGCGTCCGCGTTGAGAATTGTTTTCAAACTTGCGTTTTTGCTTGAGGCGGAAATAGTTAAAGGGGCTAAAATTATGGCCTGCTTATAAAGGGTATCCGTTAAAGAGAATTTTTGCGTGCGCATTTTGATATCAAACTTTGCGCTGTTTAGCAGAGATAAAAAATCTTTAACGGGTTTTTTTACGAGTATTTCAAAAGTTTCAATGTTCGTTTCAAGGCTGGCTGGTTCCGCCAGCAGCAGCCGGTTGTTTAAGTTATTGTTTTCTATGATTATTTTGTAAAGAGCCGGAGATATGCCGCATTTTATTTTTGCGGCCTTTGACAGTTTGATTATGTCCTCAGTTATCTCAACATGCAGGTTCGTCGAAAGATTGGCAACATTGTTGAATTCCGCGGGATCAATGCCCGGCTTTAAGATCACAAGGTTCGCGTTTATTATTTCCATGTTGCCTGAAAATGTCCGTGGCAAAAACCACGCAATTAGATCGGTCTTTTCAGGTTGGGCCTTTTTTGCGGCCTCCCGCGCCTTTATGCCTAAGTCTTTTGTTTCATACAAAGATATTTCGGCATATAAATCTTCCAGCCGGGTTGTTCCGAAATCTAATCTTTTTTTGAGAAGAATATCCAGGAGAGATAGTTGAGTTTCGAAAGCCTTAAAAGTAACGGAATTGTTATCATCGGTTAATGAAAAGCCTTTTATTGACTGTTCGCCCCGCCAGTTTAAATTAATTGATTCAATGCTGATTTTTCCTGAAAAGTTGTTGTTTATTATCTTTAACAGAAGGCTTTTTCCCTGTGCTGAAGAGATGAGTGCCGGCGCTGTTATGATTAAGATAAAAACAACTAAGAGAAAGATAACAAAAGAAAAGAAAAAAAACTTAAAAAAGGAAAAGCTTCTATATTTTTTCGCTTTCAAGAAACTTCCTCCATGGGCTTTGTCTTTGGTTAATATTATTCTGTGCGTATCCTTGAATTGTGTCAAGCCATTTTATTATTTTATTAACCCCATATTAAAAGTGGTCAGGCCACCCTGAAAATGTTGATAGTATCTCAAATGTGCTTGATTTAAGTTGATAGAAAGAGTACAAGTTACATCTGATATTGTATGATTTTACGGGCTGATAAATTTATTGGAGTCTGCGCGAAAATGAGCGGAAAAACGGATTGGTTTCAGAAACCCATGTATGAAGCTTTAAAACAATACTGGGGCTATACATCATTTCGGGCTTTGCAGGAAGATGTAATTTTATCAATACTGAGAGAAAAAGAGTCATTGACGGTTATGCCTACGGGAGGAGGGAAGTCTTTGTGTTTTCAGCTTCCGGCTTTGTTAAAAGGAAGTATGGCTGTAGTTATTTCACCGCTGATATCATTAATGAAAGACCAGGTTGATGACCTTAAAGCAAAGGGGATTACAGCAAGCTGTCTGAATTCCAGCCTGACACCAAAAGAACAAATGACAGAAATTAGCCTTATTAGAAAACGGAAGGTGAAAATTTTATATATTTCTCCGGAACGCCTTCAGCAAAAATCAACCATCAACCTCTTAACATCAGTTAACCCCGCGTTTTTTGTTATTGATGAAGCCCATTGTATCAGCCATTGGGGACACGATTTCAGAGAAGATTACCGCAAATTGAAGTTTATCAAGGAAAGATTCAAATCCTCTTGTGTTCATGCTTTTACAGCTACGGCTACTGTAGCGGTACAGCAGGATATTTTGGAACAGCTGCAGCTTAATAATCCTGAAATCCATATCAGGCAGATAGACCGCCCAAACTTATCCTACAGGGTGATACCCCGTTCAAATTTAATAAAGCAGATAACAGACGTTTTAGAAAAACACCCGGATGAACCGGGGATTATCTATTGTCTGCGGAGGAAAGACGTCGAAAATATTTCAGAGAAACTGAATACGCTCGGGTTTAAGAATGTTCCATACCATGCCGGGCTCTCTGACACTACCAGGCATATAAACCAGGACAAATTTATCCGTGAAGAAGTTGATATAATTGTTGCCACCATTGCCTTTGGCATGGGAATTGACCGCTCTAACATCCGGTTTATTATCCATGCCGCGATGCCGAAAAGTATTGAACATTATCATCAGGAAACCGGGCGTGCCGGGCGCGACGGGCTTAACTCACACTGCTACATGTTTTTCGGAGGCGGGGATTACCGGGTTATGAGGTCCTTCATAGAAACATCACCTCATGAAAAGGTTATGATGGATAAACTAAACATCCTCTATAATTTCTGCTCCCGTCCTCACTGCAGGCATAGATTTCTTGTAAACTATTTCGGACAGGATTATGACAAACCCTCCTGCCAGGCATGTGACTACTGTTTAAATGAGCTTGAAATGGTTGAAGAATCATTGGTCACAGCTCAAAAAATTATATCGTGTGTTGTAAGAGTCAGCCGGGGAAAAAGCTTCGGGTTTGGAGCATCCTGCGTAGCCGATGTTTTAAAAGGGAAAACAACCGATCAGGTTAACCGCATGAATCATCAGCTCTTATCTACTTTCGGCATAATGGCTGAGTCATCAATTACTTTTATCAGGTATATGGTTGAACAGTTGGTGGGCCAGGGCTTTTTGCGAAGAGATGAAGAATTTTCAACACTATCCCTGACATTATCGGGAAAACAGGTTCTGAAAGGAGAAATAGTTCCTGTTTTGACAAAACCGCTGGTAACCGCGAAGAAAAAACAAGTCGCGGCGAAGCGAAAACAGAAAAGAGAAAAAGATTGGGAAGGAGTAAATAAAGAATTGTTCCGGTCATTACGCGAAAAAAGGTCGGAAATGGCTCATGATGAAGGAGTCCCCGCATATATCATTTTTGGAGATAAGTCACTAAGAGATATGGCTCTAATAAAACCGGTTACAAAAGAGGCTTTCGCGAAGATCTTTGGTGTAGGAGAGAAAAAATTAGAATCCTACGCCGATGAATTTATAGAAATTATCAGAAAATATATTGCAAATAATCAGGTACCCGTAGGCTAGCCCAATGTGTCCCCATTTTTTTAATACTGCCGAAATAAAGGTTCGAAGTGGTTAAAATGGCGGACCCGGTTGCAACCAATTCGAACTTTTTCCGAAATCTCTGCCTGTATTAAAATTCTCCCTGTTAAAGCCTTTCCTTTATACCGTAAAATAGCCCAGAAAGCCACAGAATTACATCTTCTGGGCATGACCTGCACCCAAATAGCCAAATCCCTGAGAGTGAGCAGTAAAACAGTCCAACGCGCTATTAAGTGGAAGGGGGTGTAAGCTTATGTTTAGACCCTTTAGTATTTACAGGCTGTTACACTCAAAACCCGGGTATATTTGGGTTCAAATCCGTATCTTGCATGAAACCGATAAAGCTATTTTAGTTGAAAATGTAGAGAAGACCTGGATATCGAAATCGCAAATCCGGAAAATTAGGCTGAGGAATGGTGTTTTTGAGGTTTATGTTCGGGAGGGAAAGTTTTGGTGATTGGGTATTGTGTCGCTGGAATTACAACAACACCTTGCAAAACCACATTTAATTTGATAGTGTAATCCTTGATTTGGATGTTAAGGGAGAATAGTCTCCATCTCTATTTTGAAAATAAATATAAATAAATGAAAGATACAATGATAATTGGATTAACCGGAAGATTTGGATCTGGTTGCACTGAAACCAGTAAGTTCTTTCATAATACCAAAGGAATGGAATATTTTAGTATTTCAGCATTGTTGAAAGAAAAAGCGAAAAAAAAAGTCAAAGATTTTGATAAGAAACAACCCAATAAAAAAAGAATGATTTTACAAGATTTAGGTGATGAATTAAGAAAAAAGAACCCTGAAAACCCCGAAACTGTAGCTCCAATAGTTGAAGAAATATGCAAAAGAAAGCCCAAAAAAGCTGTAATTGAATGTTTCAGAAATCCACATGAAATTGAAACTTTTCAAAGAAAATTTAAAAAACATTTTGTTTTATTATCTATTGATGCATCCCATGACAAAAGATGGGATAGATTAAAAGATTTGTTTAAACATAAAGACGAGTTTGGTGAGATTGAAAAACGGGACGCCGGGGATACGAAAAATCTACATGGGCAACAAGTAAAAAAATGCATGGAAATGGCAGATATTTCTGTTAATGCAGAAGAAGATTTTTTTGATTGTGATGGGACAAAAAATGGTAAGATTATTGATAGTTATGCACAGAGATTATCCGATTTTTATGATCTCATAGAAAATTCTGAGAGTAGGCCTCCTTACCCTAATGAGGCGTATATGCACCAAGCCTGCAGTGTAGCTTTGCAATCAAGATGTTCCAAAAGGCAAGTAGGGGCAGTTATAGTTCGCGATACTTACTCTTTTAAAAAAGAACTTGATAAAGAAAAATTGAAGGGCGCTATAGGATATGTAATTGCCACCGGTTGCAATAATGTCCCTTACGAAGACGAAGATTGTAAGAAAAAATACCCTGAAAAATGTTATCGGGCCAAAATAAAGAAAGAGTTTTTAGAAAATAATATATATTGTAGAAAATGTGGGCATAAATTAGAAAAGAATAGCAAGTTATGTGTAGATTGTGGTTTTAAAAACGAAGTTTTTCCTGGGAAATTATTGAGTGTTTGCAGGGCTGTACATGCTGAAGAAGCAGCAATTATTCAAGCTGCCAGATTGGGAAGCACATCATTGCATGGAACAAAATTATATACTTCTGCTTTCCCCTGTATGTTATGCTGTAAAAAAATTATCGCTTCGGGTATTATTCAAGTCGTATATTTAGAAGCATATCCAATGGAAGAATCTCTAGCTATTGATATGTTTAAAACCAACAATGTGGACCTTAAGAAATATGAAGGGGTTACAACAAAATCATTTCATAGGTTTTTTAAAAGAAATTTATAGTTAAAAAACTTGCTTATTATAGTTGTATACGTATAATTAATTATAGGAGAAGGAATGAAAAGATGTCCAAAATGTAAAAGATTTGGTGTAGAGTATGATTCCTTCACTGGTGTTGAAAGGTGTGTATGGGGAGATTGTTTGTGGATTAATAGGGATCATCTAGATTTAGAACATTACGATTATGGAATTAACTTTCAAAAGTTCCGCGACTCAATAGAAAAAAAGAGCTTACAGGCATAACTATACAAGGCTAATTTCTGTCTAACAAAAGCGAAGAGAATAAATCATCGCTTTTTTTATGTTTAATTCTCGCCCATTTGAACAAAATATGCAGAAAAACATGAACTTATAAAATTGGTAAGCAAATTACTAATAGTTTGAAAAGGGTGCTGACTCCTTTTTCCTTAAATGTTTACAGACTGTTATATCCAAAACCAAAATATATCTGGGTTCAGGGTAGAATACTCCACGAAACTGAAAAGGCAATTTTGGTTGAAAATGTGGAGAAAATCTGGATACCAAAATCTCAAATTAAGAAAATTAGGTTGAGGAATGATGTTTTTGAGGTTTGTGTGAGGGAGGGGTTGTTTGGGTGATTAGGTGTTGTGTTCCTGGAACTTGTAAGACGAGTTTCGCAACTGGCTTTATAGTAATGAAGTAATTATTTTTCTCTTCCTAAGGTTGATATGCGGTGTTCCAGTTGCTCACCTTAAAGATAGTAACTGCGTTAGACTTCACACCATCCCATATAGGAGCACTTAAGTCCCAATAATAATTATGATATGTGGCGGGTAGTTGACCATATGTCGATGTTGTTTTTGCATATGAACCACTCTTGGTATATAACCTAACAAACTCGCCTGGATTAACAGACATAATTGGGAACCAAAATATTTTATCATTAAGAATAATTAATTTATTTCCATTAGTCGTTTTCACATTAACAACAACATAATACTCTAATGATACAGGCTCTATCGCTCGGAACAATACTCTTTCCTCTGCCAGATTACCAGCATCTCTTATCCCAATTATCTCAAAAGCACCAATTATTGATTCACTCATTTTAAGCTTTCCATTTATTCAACATCCTTTTGCTTTTTGCTATTCCAAAGATGATAACCAGTACACACTACAAATATTCCTATTGCCAACCAAAATAATATTGTCCTAATTAAACTATCTGGCAAAGAGGCCAGATATGCTAACATAGCTCCCGCAATTATATATAAAATCCCAAACGCGACTCCTACACCAGTTGTGTGCCGAAGCCTTTCTTTGGCCACTCCTAATTTTTTACCCAAATCAGAATTTGTAATATTTAATGCATTAACCTTGTCCTGAAGTGTTCTGTTTTCATAAGCTTTTTCTTTATACATTGCAATAAGCAACTTTTTCCACCCACCTGGTTGATCTAACTCATCTATAGATATTTTGGCCACTTCTTCTATAATTTCATCTGTATACTTACCAGTTACTGGTGTTAAAAACTTTTTACCCTCTATAGCCATTTCTGGCTCTTTTTTTTGAGCCTCTATAGGTTTTACCGATAATTTAGGGGCTTCTACTAGTTTTTCTTCTGCCTCTGCATTTCCCACGCTATATCTCCTTCTTTGCGGGACGACTTTACAATAAAACCAAATTGAAATCAAGGGGAAAAATTAATATAAACGGAACCATTTCACCCCCGGGGTAGAACGATTTTTTGTTGCAAAAATAAGAGGGAGAAGATATTTGGGTAATGGGGTATTGTATCACCGGAATTTGTTTGCTACCATCTCCACCCACCGCCGATTAAAAATTGCTTCTCTTTTTTTGATGTGATAGCGCGCAGGAAAATCTCACCCTGATCTTTTAGTATTTTTTTTGAAAGCTTAATATCCATTCCCAGATCTTTTCCTAGTTCGTTTCTCAGTTTAAACTCAATAGTGCTGTTTTTACCCGGTTTACAGCTTGCTCCAAAAACAATCCTTTGAAGGATTCCTTTTTCATACGGCATTTCAAACAAAACACCTAATCTTCTATTTACCTTCCATTCCCCAAAGAGAGTTATCTTTTCCTTAGAAGGAACACTTCCTATCCCTATTTTATATTGAAGCCCTCTTTTAAGCGGTTTTCCCAGACTTACCTTAAAATCAAATTGTGAATCTATTTTTTTATTTAAAACGTATAAAATTCTGTGTTTTTCCGTTATATTCCAATGCCCTTTAAAGTTTATAGTCTTAGTTACCCTTTTCTTGGTTTTTAAATGTGCTTTCTCATAAGTATATATAATCTGATTCTGTTTATTAATGCTCCAGCCACCTTTAAAAGTTAATATGTCTGTTATGCCTTTATTTCTTTTTACGTTGAATGTCAGACGGTTATATTTGTCAGCTTGCCAACTGCCGCTAAGGTTTAAGATATATTCCCGAGGTTGATTCAAAATATCTTTTGCTGCAACAGAGAACACTAGCTTATTTGCTTTTGCATCTTTTATCTCCCCTTTTATTGTGAGCTTATCTCCGGCATACATCTTATGTTTCTTATCTAAGGTAAGTACAAGATCATGATTCTTATTTAAGTACCATTTCCCCGAAAATTTAACCTGTTGGGGAAGTTTAGAATCTTGAGGTTGCTTTACATGGTAGATAAAAGAGTTGTTTTTATCTATTTTGATTCTGCCGTCAATAACTTCTCTGTACTTGGGGAGTTTTGACTTTCTTCCTGTTTTTGTGAAGATGAGCCTGTTATGCGGGTCAATTTCATATTTTATTTTTTCAGTCTTTTTCATTTTTTTCCTGTGTCCTCGGGAATATTTATAACAACTGTGCATATTATGAAACAATTATATGTCTCAGGTCAAAAGAAATGTTGGGGGTGGGGTTAGTGATTTAATTTTTTAGGAGAGAAATTGGGATGTGAGAAACCTCCTGTTTTTTCTTCCTTTTTTTATATCTCCTTTCAAATCTTCCTATCCATATTGACCCGAACATGTATATATGGTATTTATTACCCTACTCGTTTTTTTAAGCACCTTAAAGAACAGATTATATAAAATGAAAAATGTCCTTAAAGTAATTTTAGAAACAATTCTGAAAATTGTCGTAATATTAATTATATCTATTATATCTCTGTTTGTGGTTTGCAGAAACATGCTGCCCTGGCCCAAGCTTCTGGCTGAAGTCCAGCTTGAGCCTTCACGCCCCATTCTTTACGACGAGGATATCACGGAAGATAATGCATTTTATTATATCCGGCAAATAAACAGCAGTGACAATGAAATAGGAGAGGCTAGCAAAGAATATGATAGATTTGTTGCATACGAGTGGGAAGAAGGAAAGTATCCTCTTCTTGAAAAATGGGTTGATAATAATGCTGATGAGGTTGCACTCTGCAGGAAAGCTGCAGAAATACAGGAATGCCAGGTTGCTACCGCCATATCTTTTGAAACACTGCTTCCTTATCTCTCTCCCATCCGTGACAAGGTTAAAGTATTATCTTTTATAGCTGAAAGGGATGCTGCAAAAGGGAACTGGCAATCTGTTTTAGACAGCTACAAAACAATGCTTATTGTAGGAGACCATTTGAGTCGCGGCGGATGTCTTATCAACTACCTTGTTGATACAGTATGCACTAATGTGGCATGCCAGAGCATGAGAAAGGTTGTTCTCCAACATAAGGCACCTGAAAGCGTTTTAAACTCTATGATATCAATGGTTGGACAGATTGATAAAAAAAACGAGCCTTTTGCCGAGGTATTACGATACGAGCGTATGGCAGCCAAAAATATCACAGATACAACAAAGCTCGCAATCTTTAAAGTTAATCAAACCTTCCCGGCAGGATGGTTGTTGATAGCTGATTTAAAAGAACAAAACGTCAATCATTCCGGTAAAATATCTATGCGAAAAGCGGTAGCAGATGCTCTTGGGAGCACGCCTGAAAAAATAAATCAAACCCTTGATGCAGTATATTCCCATTTAATCGATATAGCATCAGGTCCGTATGATCCGGACCGCTTTAACACAGAAATTCTGCAATATATTGAAAAGCATGCAAAGCATCCCTTTTTAATGTTATTTTCCGGCGACCCTGTAGGCAGAATGCTTGTGTCTCTGCACATTCCGGCACTTAATAATGCCCTTTCATATTACAACCGTCATTTAGCTAACCTGAGAGGAACAGCGTTATTTCTGGCAGTGAGACTTTACCAGGATAAAAACAACGGAAACCCGCCTGCTTCTTTATTGGAACTGTCCCCTGAGTATATAGATAAAATACCTGAAGATCCATTCAGCAAAGGTAATGAACCCTTCAAATATATCGGGGAAAACGGCTCGTGGAAAATCTACAGTGTTGGAGCAAACCAGTCTGACAATGGTGGACAGTATAACTTTCTTATTTCTTCGCAGCTATTAGAACACGAAGACGAACTCGATATATGCTTTTCATCAGATGAGCTAATCCTCAGACAAAAAGAATATCAAAAGAAAGCTCAAAAAAGATAAAAATAGTATTATTTTTCTTATTTTACCTGTTGTGTGCTAAATTTTTAATAATATTTTCTTTATATTGATCTAGCCCATGCGGGGTTGCCGGATTTTTAAACAATTTTAACAATCCCTCTGCTAATTTCATTTTTCTCAACATTTTTACAATCAACGCAACTACAAAACCTAAAACAGCTACCCAAATTAACACCCATCGCGTAACCAAATCACCGGATTCAGCTATTTCCCCGGCTTCATTAAACAATATAATTTTACCCGCATGATCGTATTGAAAGATTATGCGTTTTTCCCATATTTTTAAATTAATATTCAATGGCACCAGAGTAACCGGATCCTTAAAGTTGGCAACTCTATAGGTTCCGCCTGGAAGTAACCTTTCAAAATTTTCTTTGAAGTTTTTATCTCCTACTCTTGGTTGTCCAAATGTATATACCCCGGTAATCTTTTGACATGCATTTATTGATGCGAGCTTGGCGGAAGCAAGGGCGGCTAAAGCCCCTCCCAGGCTATGTCCTGTAATCCATACAGGCTGATTATTGTCCTGATAATTCTTAACTGTTGTCAGCACGTCCTTCCAGACAGCTTTAAGGGCCCGTAAAAACCCATAATGGACTTTTCCCAGTTCTGTTTTTGTCTGGCACGCCAGTATATCTGTAAATATATCTTCATTCTTTGTTTCTTCCGTCCCCCGAAAAGCAATTAATATCATATCTTCTTTCTTTGCAACAAAACCCTGGGTCTCATTTTTATCCAGGGGGTAAATATCCGAGAATCCCCACTTTTCTTTAAGAATCTTTTTATATTCCGCTCGTGATTTGTAGGCTAATTCCGATGCTTCAGCGAGTATTAAAGCATTTTTAAATGAAAACTTTCTTATATTTGGATTGAAATCAAAACTCATTATTCCCTCATTTAGATATTTTAGCATGAAAGAAAAGTGGTTACAACAAAGGGGGGCCATTAAGATTTCTTGCTAAATAAGATCGCGTGTAATATTATTAGATGGTTAGGGTGTGTATGTTATCGTCTATGTCGTCGGAACAAAAAATGGTTTAACAAAAATCGTTTCAAGTCGAAAAATCTAAATTTTGTTGTTGCTATCAATATATTAACACCTTACGTAAATGGAACATTTCTTAATTAGACACTAGTGATTATAATAGTTAAATAATTGACAATCTCAATAAACACATATATTAAGGATTCTTAATGGATAAGAAAAAGAAATATTCATCGAAAATATTGTTTTGCACTGTATTGTTTTTGATCAGCGTAACATATGCTATGTTTATGGGATATTTCCTGAATGTAACACCTTCTTTGGCTTCAGAATCTCTAAAAACTCAAGAAGAACAGACAGTTAATACAAATGTCCATGAAAAAGACCTCAAAGAATTACAAATAAAAACTCCGAGCCCGCAACAAGAAAAAGGAGCAATTTTAACCGAGAGTAAATATAACCATTCATTGGAATTTTATACTCAAGAAATAACAGATTTTTATGAACTTATAATAACATTATTATTAAGTGTTATTGGTGTTTTAATGGCTGTTAGTTTTATGTATGTGTATTTTTCATCAAGACACCAAGCTCGAGAGTTGGCTAATGAGGCTTTGGAGTGTAGTGAATCATTTCAGATTATTTTAAAAAATATTATAGATATGAAATTTACAGAATTTAAAAATTCGGATGAATTAATGCAAGTGCTTAACCTAGAAGATAGAATTGAATTTCTCGAAAAAACATTAAATGCAAGAAGTTATGATGAAGTTAAGGATACAGATGCGCCGCATCAGGGAAGGAAACACCTGAGAGGCCAGAGTTTTCCAAAGAAAAGGAAGGGCTAAATGGCAATAGTAAGACGTAAAATATTTTTAACCCGACAAGAAGCCAATAAGAATGATATTGCTTTAATTGATACTGCAGATAAATTGATACGCTTCGCGAAGGCCCATGAAGTTAATTGCGACCCTTTGGACGTGGAAGACTTAGCTAAAAAACTTGGTATTAGGGTGGAGTTTGTTGAGTTAAGTGATGATCTTTCTGGCAAGCTTTTTTATGATGAAGAGTCGGGACAATGGAGAATACAAGTGAATACTTATCATCATCCCAACAGGCAAAGATATACAATTGCTCATGAATTAGGTCATTTTTGTAAGCATAAACATTTAAGCCATATTTTTGAGGATAAGATTTTTTTTAGAGGTGGAGAATCTAAAAGATCAGAATGGCAGGCTAACGAATTTGCTAGTGAAATATTAATGCCTGAATATAAATTTAAAAAACAAGTACGGTCTGGGGTTAAGGAAATTAAAGATTTGGCAAGATTCTTTAAGGTTTCTACTTTGACTGTGCGACTAAGAGCAAAAAGTTTAGGAATGTCAGGACATGGTTTATGAGCGATATTACTTATATTCCAATAATTAAGACGACCGACGCTGAACTTAGAGCTTTAAAAAATCTTTCCAGTGATGTGAAAGATAAGATCACGCCGTTAGTGGAATTAACAAAATCTCGAAGGACGAAATACTTGGAAGGTGGTGATATCTACAGAAGGTTGAGAAAATTGGAAGAAGTTTTTGAGGATAGGTGCTTTATTCTTGATTTAACGACAGAACCAAATTTAATTAATGAACAGATTGAAGGGTTGCAAACTACTACAAAGGGCTATGGGAAATGGGTTACATTGGTGACAGAACTTCAAGAAGATTTCCCTTCTATAATTCCCACAATTCAAATATCCGATAAAGATGTTTCTAATGAGAAAGAATATAATGAACGATTAAAAGAACAGGTAGAGGCTTTAGATGGGAAGTTTGAATCTCTCGTTTATCGTTTCCCCGCAGATTACCCAGACTATAAACACGATCTCGATATTATTAACGAGGCGCTCTTAATTAGTAAGCTGATTGTTCTTATGGACTTCGGGTTTATAACACAAGGTAAAGCCGAAGATAACGCAACGAAGGCAAAAAGTTTAATTAAAGAATTGGAAAACTATTCCATTGAAAAGCTTGTTTTATCTGCAACCTCATACCCTAAAAATCCAACGGAATTTGGGGGCGAAGATGATGGGACTTTTAATCTTGAGGAAGTAGAATTTTATACTCGGGTAAATGATAACATCGACAAGGAAATTGTTTATAGTGATTATGCTTCCATTCATCCAGTTAGGAGTGATCAGGCCGGCGGGAATGGGTGGATACCAAGAATTGACGTTCCGACGGAAAACCAGATATTTTATCATCGTTCAAGAAGAAGTAATATAGAAAGAACTTACGCTGATGCTTACAAAAGAGTTGCTCAAATGATTGTTGGTAAAAAGGCATATAGAAGAACAAAAAATAATGTAAGAAATTGTTGGGGCATTAAACAGATTGAATCAGCATCAGAAGGATATCCGCAAGGGCTTTCACCTTCCTTTTGGATTTCAATCAGAATGAATATTTACATCACTCTCAGGAATAATCTCTTTTAACCATGCAACTTATTGATCTTACCAGATAACCCCCGAAGCTCATCCCAGATTATAATGCCAGCGGTATCATGTAGGAATAATTCAAAAAGCTTTCTGTATCGTTTTTTTAAATGCGAGAAAGCTTTTTCCCTGATTTCGTCCGCATTTAATTGGTTCTTAATCCTCATACGTATTTCTGTTACGGAAAGTCGTTGACCTCTTGGTGCCCTATATATTTTGGTTAATTCATCTTTTGGCAGGAACATTAATAATGAGCTTTTGTTTAATCGTTTTTGTCGCTTTGCTTTTCTTAAAACTTTGAAAGATGCATTATCAAAAATAATTAAGCCAGCCTTTGGGGATAAAACTTTTTTAATATTGCAAACATGTCTCAGGGTAGTTATGACCGATACTTTATCAAATGAATTGTAGTAATCTTGTAATTGCGTTTTTAATTTGTCAAGCTTGTCGAAATCGCTCTTTATTTCAATTGCATGGGTATTGGTAGAAAGAATTAGTAAATCAGCCTTTCTCCTCTTTACAGAAAAAAGGACTTCTGTCCCAATCGCATCCCTGTTGGATTTAAAGGATAAATTTCCTTTAAGTAACCATTTGATAGCTTCAGTTTTAATTTGCTCTGCTTTATCCATGATATTTTTGACAAAATGAGTGAAATGATAGACGGACACCTATTTTCTATTCGTTTTCCTTATCTTTTCCTTCCAAAAACTGCTCTTCTTTCATTTTTCCCACTACTTTCTCAGCTATTGAGTCGGTTGCATCTTCAACAATATCATTCACTAGCTCAAACAACCAGGCAAAGAATCGTTCTATGAGTCCGGGTTTTTTGTTATTCATAATACATAATTCATTTTATAGAAACATCTTAACATAGATCAAGCATTTCTCCGCCTTCTAAAAGGAATTTCGGAAACACAATACTTATTTCAGGGGACTGCAGCATTTCTCAAAATCCCCACGACATATTTATAAGTTTTTCTGGGATTGTCTATCGCCTTTTGGGAAACTATATCAAATGCCTCTGGGACTTGCTCTTTTCCGTACTCGTCCGTTAAGTTGTATTGGCTCTCAAGCTTTCTTAAGGTCTTGTTGATCTGTCTTCTATAGTCATTCACAGCCATTTTCTTGTCTAAACCCAATTGCAAGGCTATCTTGTTATAGTTAAACCCTGACTCTGCAAGGTTATCTTTCAGGAGCAAGAGATATACATCAAAGGCTCTTTCATCGCGGGAAGTCATCATTCTACCTGCCAGATCGGAGTCTTCCAAAAAATATCTGCATATTGCAAGGGGAGAAGCTTTTTGATGAATTGATTTACTTGCCTCATAATCAATGGCGATATGGAAGAAGTTTGTAAGAAGAGATTTTGCCAGCTCCTTGGATTTTATAAGGGCAGAGGTTTCGTTGTTTCTTCTTAAGGCTGAATTAGACCAGTTTGTGCTTCCTATGATAACAATCTCATCATCGCCTTGACTCATAACTTTTGTTGCCAAGTGCCAGTCGTTGCCTCATGATAATGTTACCAAAATCAGGAGGCAAAAAATGGGGAAAAAAATTAGTAAGCATACAAGAAATGAACTCTTGGAAGTCCTGAGAAATCGTTATATAAAGGCTCCAAAAAATGAAAAGGCGAGGATATTGGACGAGTTTGTTGCGGTTGCCGGATATCACCGAAAACACGCTACTCGCCTGCTTGGAAACAGAAATCTGGCAGGCTTTGATAATAAACCTACCAAAAGCAGACGCATTTACAACGAAGCTGTGAGAGAAGCATTAATTGTTACTTGGGAAGTCGCAGATCGAATTTGCGGTAAGAGACTAAAGGCTATATTGCCTAATTTAGTGGATGCGATGGAACGTCACGGTCATATAGAACTCGACCCAGAGGTGAGGCGACGACTACTTTTAGCCAGCGCAGCAACTCTCGACCGGTTGCTTTCGGATGTTCGGAAACAGGGATGTTCACGTAGAAAACGTCGCCGAAAGCCAAATAAAGTCAGTGCGCAAGTGCCTGTCCATACATTTGCAGATTGGAATGAACCATCTCCAGGATATTTAGAAATCGATTTTGTGGTGCACGGTGGCGGATCCATGGCCGGTTCTTTTATCCACAGCCTTGTTGCAACAGATATATATTCAGGTTGGGTCGAGTGTATTCCGCTTCTGGCGAGAGAACAATCCCTTGTGGTGGAGGGACTTGAGGTACTGCGACAGCAACTACCATTTCCCATTCTAAGAATCGACTCTGATAACGATAGTGCTTTTATCAACGATACGCTACTTTCATATTGCAAAAATCATAGCATTGACTTTACTCGATCACGACCGTCTTGCCCAAATGACCAAGCTTGGATCGAACAAAAGAATGGGGCGGTGATACGGCGGTTTGTTGGATATGAGCGTTTTTCAGGAGTCGTAGCCGGTCAAGCACTTGCTCATCTATACCGAGCGGTTAGGTTTTATGTAAATTATTACCAGCCTTCCTTCAAATTGCGAGAAAAGAAGCGAGAAGGATCCAAGGTCAAGCGATTGTATGACAAACCGATGACACCTTGTGAGCGTTTGTGTAACAACCCTACTGTCATGCAATCAACAAAGGAAAAACTCCAATTGCAGCGCAAAGAACTTGACCCCGTGTATTTACTACATCGTATACGAGACGACCAAGCCGCATTAGCTGCTTTGGTTTCTCCGAATGAATCCACTGGCCCGGGTCGAAATAGCTTAGAGCAATTTCTTGCACAACTACCACAACTCTGGCATTCTGGCGAGGTGCGTCCAACACATCAAAAAACTATAACAAAACCTCATTATTGGAGAACGCGGAAAAATCCATTCGAAAAAGTTTGGCCCGATGTACTCCAATGGCTACAAAGTGAACCTGATACTACTGCTAAATTGTTATTTGAACGGCTTCAGAAAGATCATCCTGGAAAATTCACAGATGGTCAATTGAGAACTCTGCAACGGCGAGTTCAGGAGTGGAGGCAGATTATGGCAAAGCAGTTAGTGTATTCATGTTTAGATAAAAATATTGGACAGGCAGTAGTTGCCCCAATTGGTGTAGACGCAGGTTGTAACTAATGGTAACATTTCTTCTTGAGGCAATGAGACTGGTAATTATAATTGTCGCTCATCACCCTTTCATCAAAGTCCACAATATACACAACCATAAATATAGATTTCTCTGAATTATCTATGGCTTCCTTTACTGCTGGGAAATATTTCTTCCCGGAAAGGTCAGTTACATCTGAAGAAAAAGCATATCCGGTTAAGAGGCAGCATACTAAAGTGATTATTAAGAGGGTTCGCTTTTTCATGTGGTTATTGTAGCAGAAATTTATTGAGTGAAAAAATCCTTGTATTTTAAAAAGAATTTGTAGCTTTTTAAAATAGTTTGATAGAAAAATTTTGCTTATTCTGTTTTCTTGAATCCGAGATTCAAGGCTTTCATCAGGCCATAATGGACATTATAATGGACATTAAGCTTTACTTTAGGAGATATGTTGGAGGGACTCCTTTCTCTATAACACCATCTAAATAAGGTTTTCCCTTCTAAAATTTCAATATAACATATAATATTTGTGTCGTATAAAAATTGCAAAAAAGTATCTGGTGTTTCAACAAATTCAGGAATATCGGTGTGATTATGTAATATATAATCAGTAAATAAGTTATATGCTGAGATATATTCCTTATAATCAAATGCACCTTTCCCGTTTAAATAATTAAAGAATTTAAGAAACATTTCATAATCTTTAGATGAGTAATAAAAGGATAATTGATCCTTAATGCCACCCATTAAATATTCAGAATATTTATTGCGAAAATCGTTGCTATCGAGGGCTTTTTCATCAAAAGTTTTTTGTGATTTTTTGTGATTTTCGATAGTTGTTTCTTGCAATATTTGGATCATTGTAACTATATCTCTGGGCCTTGAATAAGAAAGTCTAAGAAATTTAAAAAATGATGGGTCGAAGAATCTTTCAGGGCTAGTTGGTCTTGATTGCCAAGGAAAATAATAATTCCATGCTTCACCCAATTTTAATTCCGTATTTTGTTGTGCTGCTAACAGTTTATCTGATAATTCAAAAATGCTAGAATTGCTATACTCAGGGTAAGTTGTACGCCAATCAAGAAAAACAGAGTTATCCCTCACTTTATTAGTTTGATTTTGTAGACCAAGTGTATTAAAAATATCAGGTCGCAACAATAAAACTGTTCGGAATCTACCTTTTGAATCTCTGATTTTCGGGAAAAAGTCATTATTTAAACTCCACACCGCATTAGCTAGTCCCTTCACACATTCTAGATAATCTTTATATGGTATAACTCCAGGTCGTATATCTATTCCATCTATAAATAAAACATGATTTTTCTTAATCTTTATATCATATAATGCCTTTTCAAATTGATTTTGGATATATAAAAGGTTTACTTGGAATTTAGATTCGTGAAAACTGGTACTAACTGTTTTCTCCCCTATTAGTTTTAGGTATTTGGTTATTAATTCTGCAGCTGTTTTTGAATTTTCTACTAAATCTAGCGCATAGATGATTTCTGGAGCAAATGCGTTTGCATAATATTCATCTATTGCTTTCATTAATGCGTTAATTCTTTTATTCTTGGCAAAGGGGCCATGATCTAACTCATCGCTTTCAACGCTTTTGGCCAATAGAAGCAATATAATAACTTTCCAAATACTAGAATAATCAGATAACTGAAGATGTTTATTTTTTTTTTAATGTTACAAATTTTTGGTAATCTGTTTCTCTAATGTATTTAAGTTCAGATAGTGTATCAAAATGTACATTGTTGTTTAGGTAAACAGCGTATGCTGTTTTTCCTGTGCCTTTCTCGCCGATAAGAAAAAAGGTGCTTGGTTGTAATATTTTATCAAAAAAAATGTTCTTGATAAAAATTGTATTAAATAAGTCTTTGTTTTCTCTCCTGTGATAATTCTCTGCATCGTTGAATCCTAGATTAAGTTCAGATATCTTTTTCATTCAGAACCTCTTTTTCGGAAATATAAACGATATTTTTTTATCCATCCAGAAAATACCCTGCCGACTTTTTCAATACCTTAGCAATTTTAACCAGGGTTTCAATTGATGGCATAGACGCCCCGGTTTCGTAACGGGAAATACTTTTTTGTTTGACACCAATTTTCCGGGCAAGCTGGGTTTGGTTCAGGTCTTGTTCTACCCGGGCCAGTTTGATTTTTTTGCCAAACTTTTTGGTATCCATAATAATCTGCCTCTTTTAAAAATATAAAAAAGTTCTTGACACAACCTGCCATATTAGGTATATTATAGTCGTATTGCGGTTCATTGAGTAGTGCCTTAAATTGGTAATATATACCTAAACAGTCATAAAAGCAAGGTTTTCTAATGAGTAGCGAGAGCATACTGGCGCAAGAGAAAAAGAAAGATTGCCTGAAAGAAATTCCGAAGGAAAATTTTTCCTGGGAAGACAATCCCGGCATTCAAAATCTTCTGGATGTCATTTCTTCTATTCTGGCGGATGAATATATTGAAACAGTTATGAAAAATCCTGATGTTTTTACGGTCAAAGGAATTGATGAAAACTAGAAATGCCCCTTGCTTAAACAAGCTAAAATTTTCTTGCGATAATTTTAACTTAAGCTTCGGGATAAATTCGACCAGATAACTTACGTCACTATTGTTCCGTAAGGTATGGTCTTATTTAGAGGACAACAAAAAATGAAAGTTGCAATTTACGCGCGGTATTCTTCTGAGAATCAAAGCGAGAAAAGCATTGATGATCAGATTAGGGTCTGTAAGAAGTATATCAAAGAAAATAAGATGACCGTAGAAGAGAGGCATATTTACATTGATGAGGCTATTTCCGGGTCTATTGTCAATCGGCCTGCTCTTCAGGCACTGGAAAAGGCTGCTGAGAATAAGGAATTTGATGCGGTGGCTGTTGATGATTTATCGAGGCTGTCAAGAAGCAATCACCAGATGCTTACACTGGTTATGAAGTTTAACTATCTCCAGATTAAACTTATATCTGTGTCAGACGGGATTATTACTGATGATGAGAACTCAAAGCTGGGGATTCATATTCGGGGATTTATAAATGAGTTATACCTTGATGACCTTAAGAAAAAGACCATGAGAGGCCTGGAAGGGCAGAAACTAAGGGGTTTTAGCACGGGAGAAAATGTTTATGGATATAGCAGTCATCCTTTCGGAGAGCTCAAGTTAAATAAAAAAGGTAACCCCAAATACGAGGGGATGGTTCATAAAATAAATCCCGATGAAGCGGATATTGTTAAGAGGATATTTAAGGAGTTTATAGAGGGTAAAAGCATAAACAGGATTGTAAGGGATCTTAACAGTGATAAGACACCAACTAAGAAAGGATATATCGGAGGGTGGAATATTTCAACCGTGAGCAGAATCTTAAAAAATGAGAAATATATGGGACTCTGGGTATGGAGAAAATGGAAAAATGTCAGAGACCCTATGACAGGGAAAGTAAAGAAAGTTCCCCGCGCAGAAAAAGAGCAAATGCCTGTTTTCAAAGAAGATTTGGTAATTATTGATAAGGAAACTTGGGAAAAGGCTCAGAAAAGATGGCAAGAGCTTGAGGGCGCCTGGCCAGTTAGGAAAAAAAGTAATATAAAACAAAAAAGCTATGTTAAAGCCAGTCCCACGCACCTGCTTGCGGGGCTTTTGAAGTGCAATTCCTGTGGTGGGGCTGTTGTTCTTGTAGGAGGGAAGGGAAGTGGTTACTATGGCTGCTATAATGCAAAGAGAAAAACCTGTGATAACACGCTCTTAGTTCCCCGGAATCGTGTAGAACAAACCATAATATCAGAATTAAAAGGAAAGATATTAACGCATCAGAATCTGGAATGTGTTTATAAGAAGTTGGAGAAGCTTGTATCAAAAGGGCTTAATAAAACACCTGAACTTATTAAGAAAAAGAAATCTCAACATGATAAAGTGTTTTTGGAAATACAAAATTACCTTAATTACATTAAAGTGGGCAATTTCTCAAGTGCTGTTTCAGAGGCGTTGAAGGAAGCTGAATCAAAAAGTAAAACTTTAAAGGATGAATTAAAATCTCTGGAATATCAAAAAGATAATACCTTTAAATCCCCGCCGAAGGAATGGATAAATCACCGGCTTGACAGGTTGCATGAGACTTTGAGCAAGAACACCACTTCCTCCGCATTGGCGTTGAAAGAAATCCTTGGTACTATCAAGCTTGAGCCTGTAACAGATAAGAATTCTGATTTTTATTATATTGTAAGCAATGGAGAGAAGAAGTTTAAACCTTCCTATGTGGCACATACAAAAATTCAAACCCTTGCGCTCCTGGATGAGAAACACAAAGGTTCGAATTGGTTGCAATGGCGGAGGAGGTAGGATTTGAACCCACGGTCCTGTTAAGGACAACGGTTTTCAAGACCGCCGCGATCGACCACTCTGCCACTCCTCCGCGAATGACTTTTTCAAGCGCAATAAACTACCACGATATTAAAATAATTTCAAGGGGATTAAATTGGAAAAAGATAATTTTTCCGGTTAAATTATATCGTGCGTGTAATTAATATTGTTGCTACTCTTTCGAAAATCTTAGGGTTGACTTTTTTAAATTTTATTCCGGCAAGAGCGAAAGATTGGTCCTTTGTTTTTATAGATCTTGTCCAGCATATGGCACCTTTTATTTCAATGGACTTAAGCATATCTTTTGATTGAAAATGAAGAGTAACGTTTTTGTTCTTTTTAATTTCTCTGTAGGATACTATTTTGGCGCCCAACTCTGAAATGTCGAATATTTTAACATTTAGCGGATTTTGACTTGCAAATGCTGTTTCCTCATGGAGCTTGATTGTGCTCTTTACTTTCAAGCGGCTAATTTTCCGTTTTCCCTTAACAACTAGTTTAGGTTGTTTTTCCGGTTTCATTTTGGCATTTCCCCCAACTTACCTAATGAATATGCACACAATTATATGCCGTCTTTGGACGGCTTACAATAAAAATGTTATAAAATTTCAACTAAGATAAAATCGTATTAAAAGAATGCTTTTGTAGTTTTGTGATCGATTACATTATGGCATTAGTGTTTTTCTTTGTAAGAGGGGGTAAAAGGTAGCTTAGCAGATATATGAGTATGCCCCAAAGCGTTGCCAGGCTATTTAACACAATATCCCGGATGTCGAAGACACGGTAAGGTAAAATGGCCTGAAACGCCTCATCAGAAATACCTACCGTAACGCAAAAAAGACAAGCTAAAACAATGCCGGTAATTTTTTTATTTACCTTAATCAGGTCTTTAGTCGCTAACCAGCCCAAAGCCGCATATTCTAAAATGTGAACCTTTTCTTCTATAGGCCCGTTCATCTGCCAGGATAAAACCAGGCCCGTTATGAGAAGTAAAGCAAGCGCCGAAATCTTTATCACAGAAACGCGTTTTTTTATTATATAGGATGCGAGAACGGTTATACACCCAGCTGTTATCAGTAACCATAACAAGATTGTTACGCCGCTTTTGCCGATGGAAGCCTGGATAAATTCCAGTACTTGTCTCATAAAAGAGGCAGAAATAATTATGAATAAACTGATAAAAGCCGTTGTTTTGGAAATTTTAAAGTGTAAAAAGTTTTGTGACATTTTCCACCACATAAATTCACTTTTCGTCATCATATTACCAAACGCTGCGCTCTTCAAGTACTTTTGCCTGGCCTTCTTCTGTTACATGGCTGTAATATTTAATTAACACAGGTTGCAAAACTCCAGCAAGTTTCCCTTTATATTTAGTTGTTTTTGTAAAATGATAATGATAATATCTATCTATATCGGGGTCAGCACCCGATTTGAGATTTTCTTAAAGCTAACAGTGCTGAATAAATAATTT
>JAGLRQ010000078.1 GCA_023136205.1 Candidatus Auribacterota bacterium | reverse complement strand
ATCCTAAACTCCTCAGCAGTTTTGGCAGTTGACATGGAAGCAGGCGCTACTGCCACTTATCCTTCAGTTGTTACAAATTATATCAATAACACCATTTCTGCCGACCAAGAGACTCTAAATACTGCGATTTATAATTTGATTAATACCGCCCACAACACATTACGTCCAGATTTAGAACCTGTTAATGTCCAGATAGGCAGTGAGGTAAACGCGGTTATTGAAGACACTGCCGGTAACTTATCATCTGAATCAACACCTGTTGAGGTAATTCCGGATGCCATTAATGAGCATCCTCTTATCGTTATTTCCCAACCCTGGGGAAGCGAACAAATAGGCTCAGATACTTATGAAATCCTCTGGCAGGCAGTTGACCCTGACCCGGATGACACCTTAGCTATAGATATTCAGTACACTAATGCCCTAAATCAGATCCTGGTAGATAACTTTAACGATGAAGATTACTTTAATAGTTTAGATGCTTGGTCAGAATCCTGGAACTACGAAGGAGCTGCCATAGAAACCATATTCAATAATGACCCAACTCTTATCTATGGTGATACTGGCCTGTCTCTACAATTAAACTACGACGTCACCTATCAAATAAGCAGCCAGAGCGGCTTCTGGACGGGCCTTTCCACCCAGTTGGATATGAGCGCTTATGAACAGCTAAGCTTTTTGGTCAAAGGTGCCATAGGACAAGAGGTTTTCGAGATTGGCTTAAAGGATTTGACTTCTGCTGAAACCAAGCTCTTAATTACTAATTACTTACCAGACGGAGTAACTGCTGAGTGGCAGATGGTAACTATCCCCTTAACTGACTTTAGCGATATAGATACCGCTTTCTTAGAGAATCTCTCTATCGGCTTTACTAATTCCATTGGCTCAGGAGCGGGCACTATCTATGTGGATGAAATAAGATTTATGAGGTGGCAGGATATAGCCTTGGGTGAGGCCAACGATTGCGCCTATACCTGGGATATATCCACCTTGCCAAGGGCAGACAGATATCTTGTCAAATTAACTGCCACCGATCTGGAAGGCTTGCAGGACGAAGATAAATGTGGTGATTACTTTTCTTTAGCTGTTAACTTGGCAAAGAACAAGCCTGCCTCAGCCTCAAGCGAAGAAAATCAATATTTTCCACCTTCAAATGCTGCAGATGGTAATCCATATACCAGATGGTCATCTCAGTTCTCAGACCCGCAGTGGTATCAAATAGATTTAGGAGAAGAAAAGCCAGTTAATAAAGTTATTCTTAATTGGGAAGCTGCTTACGGCAAATCCTATGCAATTGAAGTGTCTAACGATTCTCTAGGCTGGCAGATAGTTTATTCAACCACTGTCAGCGATGGTGGTATAGATGAAATTGAGTTTGATACTGTCAGTGCCAGATATATACGTTTCTACGGAACTGAGCGCGCCACCGTTTGGGGGGGATATTCATTGTGGGAATTTGAGGTGTATTATGATATTCATTATGCGAATGTAATGGCCTCATCAGTTGAAGGAGCAGGCCTGGAAGCTGAAAAAGCTTCTGACGGCGATTTAAATACCAGATGGGCATCTGATTGGAGCGATAATGAATGGATATATATTGATTTTGGCACACCGAAAAGTTTTAACACCGTTATATTAGAATGGGAAATTGCTTATGGCAAGTCATATCAACTTCAAATATCAAATGACGCAACTCATTGGCAGGATATTTATTCTACTACCACTGGTGATGGCGGTATAGATGAAATTAGAGTCCCGGCAGTTAATGCCCGGTATTTAAGAATGTATGGAACCGAGTGCGGTACCGGCTGGGGATATTCACTCTGGGAGATGGCAACAGGTTATAAGTAAGATTTCTTTAAACTTCGCTATAATCGTTTTTGTCTGCCGGTTGCTTATGGCTTTTTCTTTAGCACAGGCATAAGAGTTTCTCTGGCAGAAAAAATTAGATCCTTCTGTATCCCAGGTTTTTTTAAATGGCGGAGAGGGAGGGATTTGAACCCCCGATCCCTAGAAGGGATAACGGTTTTCGAGACCGCCGCATTCAGCCGCTCTGCCACCTCTCCTACGCGAAACTGTAACTTATGGAACGTAGTGAACATAAGTTGCCAAGTTGAACGTATCCCCGGCGCTTTGTTTTACGAAGTAAAACAGCAAGGGGTAATAATCTTTTTTCCCGGTTTTATTTCTTCGCAGTTCTTACCTTTTTGAAAAATTCCTCAAGCAATGCCGAACACTCTTTGCTGTTCGCGAACTCTATTTCAAGAGAAGTTTCTATTTCAGGGAATTTTCCTGTTTCAAGAAGTTTCATGAGGCCCCCGCATCCTTTCTCGGGGCAGCCATATACAACCTTTTTAATCCTTGAGAGAAAAATTGCTCCCGCGCACATTGTACACGGTTCTTTTGTGACGAACATCGTACAGTCTCCAAGCCGCCAGTCGCCAATGTGATTGGAAGCCTGGGTTATAGCTATCATTTCAGCGTGTGCCGTGGCGTCGTTTAACATTTGTGATTGATTATAAGCGCGCGCGATAATACGCTCGCTTTTGTCAACGATGACAGCCCCGACAGGCACTTCTCCCTTGTCAAAAGCTTTTCCGGCCTCTTTCAACGCTTCCGCTAAATAATTTAATTTTAATTGTTTCATAAGAAGTTAAATTATACAGTACCGGGCCGTTTTCGTAAATATTATACCAAAAAACTAAATAATTAATTGTTATGCTCAGCCTTGTTTAGTAGTTTATTTTAGTTGTAATTTATAAAATTTTTAATTCATGATTGCTTTTAATGTGCTCTTGATTTAATATCAGGTTTGTGCTAACGTTACTCGCTTTAAAAGCCTTTTTTGGTTAATTGTATTGGTAAATTTGATGCGCCCGTAGCTCAATTGGATAGAGTGTCTGGCTACGGACCAGAAGGTTGGAGGTTCAAGTCCTCTCGGGCGTGCCACCTTAACACAAAAAAGCTTTTTATTTTAAAAAGAATAGTGCTTAAAATTGCTAAATTTGGTATAACAAAAATTGACCGTGCTAGATGGGGAGGTAGCGGTGCCCTGTAACCTGCAATCCGCTCTAGCAGGATTTAATTCCCTTGTTAAGAGGGTACCCGGATTTTCTGAAGCGGTTTTCTTTAGCTGTGAAGGCTGGGTCTCATGGAAGGCATGTTTGTGAACCCCGTCAGATTTGGAAGAAAGCAGCGGTAAACAAAAATTTGCTTGTGCTGTGGGAGTGCCTGGCTGGAGCGATGGAGCTGGTGGATGAATTTTTGGGGAGCCTCGAGGCCGGGTGCACGGTCTAATCTAATTAAGAATTAAAGGTATTGAAATGAGTTATTTAGTTTTAGCGAGAAAGTGGAGGCCCCAGAAATTTGATGAGCTTATAGGGCAGGAACATATTGCAAAAACCCTTAAAAACAGCATAAAGACAGGCCGTGTAGCTCATGCATATCTTTTCGCGGGATCCCGCGGTATAGGAAAGACAAGTACCGCCAGAATATTTGCCAGAGTTCTTAACTGCCAGAAGCCCCATAACCAGGAACCGTGCGGCAAATGCCAGAGCTGTGTTGAGGTTTCTTCCGGCAGCAGCATTGATATTATAGAGATTGATGGGGCATCAAACAATAAAGTAGATGATATAAGAGATATCCGTGAAACAGTTCAGTATATGCCCGCAAAGGGAAAGTTTAAAATATACATTATTGATGAAGTTCACATGGTAACAACACAGGGGTTTAATGCTCTTCTAAAGACACTTGAGGAACCTCCCGGGCATGTTAAGTTTTTCTTCGCGACCACCGCGCCGTTAAAAGTTCCAATCACGATACGCTCCAGATGCCAGAGGCTTGATTTCCGAAAAATCCCGGTTCATTTGATTGTTGAAAAACTGGAAGAGATTGTTAAGAAAGAAAAGATCAAAGCAGAGAAACCCGCCCTGATTCTTATAGCGAAATTTGCGGACGGCAGTATGAGAGATGCCCAGTCCATGCTTGACCAGATGATTTCATTCGCGGGCGAGAACATAAGAGAAAAAGATGTTGTTTCAATGCTGGGAATAGTTGATAAAGAGATGATTCAGGATATCGTGAAATCTGTTATCGAGGGAGACGCTGTTGCCGTATTAAAAGTGATAGAAAAGGTATTTGATATGGGCAAGGATCCCGGGACGTTTATAAGCGGCCTTATAGAATATTTCAGAAACCTTTTGCTTTTTAGCGTGCTCGGGAAAAACATGCCCGCGTTAGAATTATCGCCCGAAGATGAGAAGAAAGCCTGCGGATTTGCTTCCCGCCTGGAAACTTCTGTTTTAAAGGATATTATCTCTTCACTTGTTGATGTGGAGGCCAGAATAGGCAGTGCGCTTTCGGTTAGAACTTTTTTGGAGATAGCGGTTCTTGAGCTTATAAAGTTAAAAGACCGGGTTTCAATTGATAATGTAATAAACAGGCTTGAAAAATTGAAGGAAAAGATTGAAGCTTCTCCCAACAGAGAGGATAACAATTCAGGGGAAAGGCCGGCAGCCAGGCAGAGCCTGGTATCAGAGCCGGTTACCCGTTATGCAAAAAAAGACAATTCTTCTTCCGCGGAGGTTGAGCTTGATGGTGTAAAAAAGATATGGCATGAAGCCATGGCCGGGATAAGCAGGATGAAGCCTATTTTAAAAGCGTATCTTGTTGAGAGCCGTCCGGTAAGCTTTAGCGATGATGTTTTGGTGATAGGTTTTGACGAAAGTTTTCAGAATATGCATATTGATGCCCTTAGAACTCCTGAAAATGTAAAAATTATTGAACGCCAGTTCAGTATGAGGCTTGGATGTTCCGTAAAGGTATCTTTTGGTTTTTGCGGCGGGCAAAAAAATGTTAAAATTGAAAGTACAGAAGAAGAAAGCATTCTTTCAGATGATGTAACGAAAAATCCTCATGTTAACCAGGTTCTCGATCTTTTTAACGCGAAAATAACGGATGTGAATTTAGGAGGGAGGGGTTAGATGGCTTCAATGGTGAAACTTATGAAGCAGGCAAAAAAACTGCAGGAAGATATGCTTGCAGCTCAAAAGAAGCTTGCCGGGACGGTGGTAGAAGGGACTGCCGGAGGCGGCGCGGTTACAGCAATATGTGACGGCGAGCTTAAAATTCAAAACATTAAAATTGATCCCGAAGTATTAAAAGATGGTGACTCCGAAATGCTTCAGGATATGGTTCTTGCGGCAATCAGGGAAGCACAGGAGAAAGCGAAAAAAGCGTCTGCTGAAGTGATGGGAAAAGTTTCCGGAGGAATGAGTATTCCGGGACTTATGTAGAAAAGCAGTGAATAGTGGAAAGTGAGTTTTTTACAATTCATGATTCACAAAATAGTGCGAAGTGCAATGTAGCCTCCCCGAAGGGGACTAAATACTATATACTAAATCCGAGATACGGTTTTTATAATGTCCGGCTATCCCAAATCGATAAAGAATGTTATATCCGAATTTAAAAAGCTTCCGGGTATAGGCAGAAGGAGTGCCGAACGGATAGCCCTTGAACTTCTCAAAAGGGACAATAACGACGCGCTGGCGCTTTCAGAGGCGGTAAAAAACATTGTATCTTCCGTAAAAGAATGTAAAGTGTGCCACTCTTTTTCAGAAGGCGATTTCTGTGATATCTGCTCCTCTCCTGCCAGGGATACAAAAATTTTATGTATTGTTGAAGAAGCCAAAGAAGTTTATTCTATAGAGGATACGGCGGGTTATAAAGGAGTTTACCATGTTCTTAAGGGGAAAATCTCTCCTCTGGATGGCATTGGTCCGGAACAGCTCACCATAAAATATCTTCTTGAAAGAATAAAGGAAAAGAAGTTTGAAGAAGTGATAATTGCCACGAATTCTGATGTGGATGGTGAAGCTACCTCGATATATCTTGCCGAAGAGATAAAACCTTATGGGGTAAAGGTGAGCAGGATTGCTTTTGGACTTCCTGTTGGAGGTTCTCTTGATTATGTTGATAGGGATACTATTTCAAAAGCGCTGGAATGCAGGAAGGAAATGTAGGATTTATATAGCACTTGACTTGATATTTTAATCGTGATAGCGTTACGGAATATTTTTACTGGTAATAATTGTAGTTATGTATAAAGTAAGGTTTAAGGAGAATTATCATGGATAATTTGGCGGAGATTAGATGGCATGGAAGAGGCGGCCAGGGGGCTAAAACAGCGGCCTTGCTTTTTGGAGAAGCCGCAATGAGCCTTGGCCAGTATATTCAGGCTTTTCCTGAATATGGGCCCGAGAGAATGGGTGCTCCCGTGCAGTCTTTTAACAGGATAAGCCCTGAACCAATAACTCTTCACTGCGGGGTTACGAGCCCGGATATTGTTGTTGTTCTTGACCCTACCTTAATCGCGACTGTAGATGTTTTTCAGGGTTTGAACGAGGGGGACAGTATAATTATTAACACTGAAAAAACATCTGCTGCTATCTCGGAGGAGCTGAACATTAAAGATAAGGGTATTAATGTTTACACTGTTAACGCGTCCGGTATATCGAAGGAAGAAATCGGCAGGGATATTCCAAACACTCCGATGCTCGGGGCTCTTGTAAAAATTTACGGTAAGCTTGATGTTGAACATGTTCTTGTGGATATGAAGAGCAAACTTGAGAAGAAATTCAGGCATAAACCTGAAGTTATAGAAGGTAACCTTAAAGCTATTAAAAGAGCTTATGGGGAGGTAAAAAGCTGATGGAAAATAAAAAAATGGGGTGGAAAGAACTCCCGGATGCTGATTCAATGTCAGCAGGGACCTCCACTGAATTTAAAACAGGGGATTGGAGAAGCCAGAGGCCTGTTTTCCATAAAGAGAATTGTATTCACTGCCTGAGATGCTGGGTTATGTGTCCGGATGTTTCTATTATAGTTAAAGATGGAAAAGTTATGGGCTACGATTACGACCACTGTAAAGGATGCGGTATTTGCGCGAGCGAATGCCCTATCAATAAAAAGGTTGAATTTGAAAAAGATAAATGTGCCATAACCATGGCGGATGAAAAAGAATTCCAGAAATAGATTTTCAGAAAGAGATCCCGAAACAAGTTCGGGATTACGTTCATCTTAGTAATTTATATTTACTTTGTTCTATAAATTACAGTTTCACGCAATAAGGAGTTTAAAATGGTTGATAAAAATTTAACGGTTGCCAAAACGGGAAATGAAGCCATGGCGGAAGCCATGCGCCAGATAAATCCTGATGTGGTGGCCGCGTATCCCATAACCCCGGCAACTGAAATAGCCCAGATTTTCGCGGGTTTTGTTGCTGATGGCCTTGTTCATACCGAGTTTGTCAGGGTTGAAAGCGAGCATTCAGCGATGAGTGCCGCGGTGGGTGCTGCCGCCGCGGGCGGCCGGTGTATGACCGCGACATCAAGCCAGG
Organism: Candidatus Auribacterota bacterium; assembly: GCA_023136205.1. Lineage (GTDB taxonomy): Bacteria > Auribacterota > UBA6266 > UBA6266 > UBA6266 > JAGLRQ01. The sequence continues at coordinate 13,999 of JAGLRQ010000078.1, read as the reverse complement.
GATTAATGCTTATGTCGGAAATTCTCCCTATAGCAAGCGCCTTAAGGCTGCCTATTGTGATGCCTGAGGTCAACAGGACAATCGCGGGCCCTATAAATATTCATTGTGACCATTCTGATACCATGTTTGTAAGGGATTCAGGCTGGATGCAGGTTTATTGTGAAGATGCCCAGGAAGCTTATGACAGTGTTCTTATGGGAATTAAAATTGCTGAGAAGGCAATGCTCCCGATGATGGTTTCAACAGATGGATTTATTATTTCTCATTGCATGGCCAGAGTTGATCTTATACCGGATGAAGATGTTACAAAATACCTTGGCCAGTATAAACCCGAGACATGGCTTTTGAACCCCGACAAGAAGATAACACTGGGTGGCCTAGATCTGCAGGACTACTATTTTGAACATAAAATGGTGGCTATTGACGCAATGTATAAATCAAAAGCTATTATCAAAGAGTGCTGTGAAGAATTTGCCGGGAAGTTTGGAAGGAACTATGACTTCTTCGAATCTTATGAGATGGATGATGCCGAAACAGCTATTCTGGCAATGGGTTCTGTCTGCGGAACGGCTAAAGTTGCTGTTGACAACCTGAGAAAGGATGGTAAAAAAGTCGGGCTTGTAAGGATGAGAGTTTTCAGGCCTTTCCCCGCGGAAGAATTGGCCAAAACTCTGTCAAATCTTAAAACACTTGCGATTATGGACAGATCGGATGCCATGAGCGCCGGAGAAGCGCCTCTTGCCATTGAAACAAAGGCTGCTCTTTATGGCCGGAAGAAACAACCGAAAACGCACAATTACGTTTTTGGGCTTGGCGGAAGAGATATAAAGGTAGAAGAAATTGAAGACGTATATAAAGAGATGCTGGATTTTACTCAGCCTGAGAAAAATTTTGATAGAAAAGTTACCTATTTAGGTGTAAGGGAATAGGAGATAAATATGGCAACGTTAAAAGAGCTTGCAAAAAAACCGGAATATTTTACTAACGGCCACCGCGGATGTGCCGGTTGCGGTGCCGCTATTGTCGCGCGCCATGTTCTGATGGCGACTGACGGAAATGTCGTGGTAGCAAATGCCACAGGGTGTCTTGAAGTTTTTTCAACGATATTTCCTTTTACGGCATGGAATGTACCTTTTATACACAATGCTTTTGAAAATGCCGCGGCAACAATAAGCGGAGTAGAAGCCTGTTATCAATCTTTAAAGGCGCAAAAAAGATATGATAAGGAGGTTAAGTTTATTGCTTTTGGCGGAGACGGTGGGACCTATGATATAGGACTCCAGGCACTTTCCGGAGCAATGGAGCGCGGCCATGATATGCTTTATGTCTGTTATGATAACGGTGCTTATATGAATACGGGTATTCAAAGGTCAAGCGCTACACCTAAGGGAGCGAATACTACAACCGCGCCTGCCGGGAAAGTAGAACAGGGGAAAACTCAAAAAAGAAAAGACTTTACGGCAATTCTTGTCGCGCATCATATTCCTTATGTAGCACAGGCAGTGGTGGGAGATTGGGCAGATCTGACAAGAAAAGTGGAGAAAGCCCTGTCAATAAAAGGGCCTACATTTATAAATGTTTTTCAGCCGTGCAGGCTTGGATGGGGTTATGAACCCAGCAGGACGATTGAAATGGGGCGGCTGGCAAAAGAGACTTGTTTCTGGCCTGTTTTTGAAGTTGAAAACGGGGTTTATAAACTTAACTATAATCCCAAAGACAGGAAAAAACCCATAACCGAGTTTTTAAAGCCTCAAAGCCGTTTTAAACACTTGTTTAAAGAAGAAAACAAGCCCTTGCTGGAAGAGATTCAAAAAGATGTTGACCAGGAATGGCAGAGAATGTTAAAAATCTGTGAAGCTACTTAATTAATAGGTTAAGGAGTAAGAAAATGCGTTTTTCTATAGAGATAATAGAGAAAGATGATGGTGGGTTCGAAGCAAAATGCTCTGAGTTAGGGGTTTCAACTCGAGGAGTAGATTTGGAAGAAGTTTTTGATAAAATGAAGCACTTGGTCTCTTTCTTCGTTTCCAATACAGTTGGGTTCGGGGGTGACTTTGCTGAACCGGGCTATGCGTTAGAAGAAATATCCGAATCACTCAAAGGAAAAACATTACATATCCCCTTAAATAATCGTATCCATTAGAGAAGCAGTATCTCGTATCTAGCAAATAAATTGTTTCTATTCGCTACTCAACTATTTCCACGGTTTCTTCCGAAATTGTCGTTGTTGAATAAGTGCCGGTACTGTAAATATATCCCCTGTTTGGATTGATAATAATTCTTCTCGAAGGATACACAATTACCCTGTTTATTTCACCCGGCCTGGTAATTATTGTGGTAGGTTGATAATAAGGTTCGGGTATAATGACTTCTTCATAAGACGGGCTTTCGGAATAGTAAGTTCTTCTGATAACTCTTTCCGCCCCATAAGACAGGGAAACAGCTGAGAAAACTATAACGAAGATTAACACGAGCTTGAGAAGTTTCATTTTTCACCTCCATAGATAATTATTCTCTAATACATTATACTAATTATAACTTCGAATTTATTAAAAATAAAGAGAATGCCCGTGATTATGATCAAGATCCCGGAAACTAATTGAATCTTGTTTAAATGCTTGCGGATTATGGAACTGAAATTTAGAAATATGTTAAATGCCATTGCGATTATAATAAAGGGGAGCCCTATCCCAAGCGAAAAGACAAACATTAATCCCATAGCATGATAAATATTGTTTACCTGGCTGGAAGAAGTGATGACGGCGGCAGCAAGGGGCCCTATGCAGGGTGTCCAGCCGGCAGCAAAAATAAGGCCGAAGAGAAAAGGCGCAAGCGCCCCTAAAGGCCTTTTTTTAAAGTGTATTTTTTTTTCAAAATTCAGGAAAGGAATTTTTATTATATTGCACAGGTGAAGCCCGAAAATGACAAGTAATATTCCCCCCGTAAGTTCTATTGCCCTTTTTGCCCCTTCGAAAGCTTTTGCTATCACCGAAGCTGATGCTCCCAGGCTTATAAATACAGCTGAAAAACCCAGAACAAACAGTATTGAACTGAAAAAGGTATGTAAGAAAATTTTTCTTCGGGCTTTTGAATCGGATAATTCGTTAAATGATATTCCGGTTATAAAAGAAATATAAAATGGTATCAAAGGAAAAACACAGGGGGACATAAAAGAAAGAAATCCGTATATAAAGGCAAGTAAATAAGAAATATTTGTTGTTTCCGGAGTCACTTTTTAAAAAGGCCTTTTGCTGCTTATGAGGTTTATGAATTCCATCCGCGTTTTGCTGTTTTTACGGAAAGCTCCAAGCATTGCGCTGGTTGTGCAGTAAGCATTTTTCTTTTCTACCCCTCTCATTGCCATACAGAGATGGAATGCTTCGACGACAACTGCAACCCCGAGAGGTTTTACAACTTTTTGGAAAGTATGTGCTATTTGAGTTGTGAGCCTTTCCTGAATTTGAAGCCTTCTGCTGTAGATTTCAACGAGACGGGGGATTTTTGAAAGGCCTATAACTTTATTGTCGGGTATGTAGGCTACATGACATTTCCCGTAAAAAGGCATAAGATGGTGTTCACAAAGGCTGAAGAGTTCAATATCTTTCAGAATGACCATTTCATCATATTTTTCTTCGAACACAGAATCCTGCAGTAGTTTTACAGGGTCTTCTTTATATCCTTTTGTGAGGAATTTTAATGACTGCTCTACCCTTTGGGGAGTTTTAATCAGCCCTTCCCTGTTTGGGTTTTCCCCTATTTCTTTTAAAAGTTGCCTGATAAGTTTTTCCATTATTAATTCACTTATGTCCTGTGTTTTACACTCTTTTCTTTTTTGTTTTTCAAAAATAACTAAAAAAGCCTATAATCTCAATAAACGGTATTATACATAAATTCCCTTATCTTTTAAATTAAATTATGAGCAAGCTTGATAAAAGTAAATTGTTAGAGGTTCTGGAAAATATCGGGGCCCTCATGGAGCTTAAAAAGGAAAACCCTTTTAAAATCAGGGCGTATCTTAACGCGGTCAGGTCTCTTGAGCAGTTCCAGGGCTCTCTGGATGACGCGGTAAAAAACAAAGAGCTGTTGTCCATAAAAGATATTGGGAAAGGCATAGCGGAAAAAATAGAAGAATTTTTTTCATCCGGCCATATAAAGTACTATGATGAGCTTAAGGACTCGATCCCTCCCGGTGTTTTTGAGATGCTTGCCATTGAAGGGCTTGGCCCTAAAAAAATTCATGTGCTTTATGAAAAGCTAAGGATTAAAACACTCGGAGAGCTGGAACATGCCTGCAGGGAAAACCGCCTGGTTTCAATCGAAGGGTTTGGAGAAAAGACGCAGGAAAATATTCTCAAAGGAATAAAATACCATATGTCTTACAGTGATCGCTTTCATGTATCAACAGCTTTGGAAGAAGCGGAGAAACTGATGGCAGAGCTTAAGAAAAAAGCCGGTAAAAAAATAAACAGGATGGAAATTGCCGGAAGTTTGCGGAGGCGGAAAGAAATTGTCGGGGATATAGACTTTGTGGCCGGGTCTTCGCAATCCGAACCGGTAATGGACGCGTTTAGTTCTCTTTCCCAGGTTGATGAGGTAATAGCAAAAGGCCCGACGAAAACCAGTGTAAAACTTAAGTCAGGCATCAATGCTGACATAAGGATAGTCCCGGATCAAAAATATCCTTATGCCCTTCATCACTTTACCGGAAGCAAAGAGCACAACACGGCAATGAGAGCTCTCTCAAAAAGTAAGGGCCTCAAAATGAACGAATACGGCCTTTTTAAGGGGGACAAAAATATCTCCTGTAAAGATGAAAAGGAGATTTTTTCGAAGCTGGGGTTGTCTTTTATCCCGCCTGAGCTGAGAGAAGATCGCGGGGAGATAGAGCTTGCCGCCGCCGGTAAAATCCCTGCTCTGATTGAGGAAAAAGATATTAAGGGCGTAATTCATGTTCACACAATTGCGTCTGATGGAAAAGCATCTCTTGATGATATGGCTGCGTTTGCAAAGAGAAAGGGGTATTCATACCTGGGAATAGGCGACCACTCAAAGAGCGCTCATTATGCCGGGGGCCTTGAAGAAAAGAGGGTTAAAGAGCAGTGGGAACAAATAGACGCGCTTAACAAGAAATTAACAGGGTTTGTTGTATTTAAGGGGATAGAGTCGGACATACTTCCTGACGGGTCTCTTGATTACGATGAAAATATTTTAAGAGATTTTGATTTTATAGTGGCGGCAATTCATAGCAAATTTAAAATGTCAAAAGATGAAATGACAAAAAGAATTATTAAAGCAGTGAAAAATCCTTACACGACAATGATCGGCCATCTTACAGGAAGACTGCTCCTGAGCCGCACCGGTTATGAAGTAGACGTTGAAAAAATTCTTAAAGCCCTGGCAGGGGAAAACAAGGCTATCGAATTAAATGCCAATCCTCACAGGTTAGATCTTGACTGGCGGTACTGCAAAATGGCTAAAGAACTTGGTGTCCCGGTTTCAATCAACCCCGATGCCCATGATATGGAGGGCGTAAAAGACATAAAGTATGGAGTAGGAATTGCAAGGAAAGGATGGCTTGAGAAAAAAGACATATTGAATGTGAAATCCGCCGGTGAGATTAAAAAGTTTTTTGATAATATTAAAAGGCAGTGAATGGTGAATGGTGAATAGTGAATCGTGAATCGAAAAAACTATCTACGAAATGCGAGATACTAAACACGGAGATATTTGATGAATTTACAGCATAAGGCTGATAAAGTTTACAAATTGCTTTTAAAGGAATATCCCGATGCAAAAACTGCTTTGAATTTCAAAAAACCATTCCAGCTTTTGATAGCTACGATTTTATCCGCGCAATGTACCGATGTGAGAGTTAATAAAGTAACACCGGCCCTTTTTAAGAAATATCCAAGTATTGCCGCTTTTGCCGGGGCAAAGCAGCCTGAACTTGAGCAGGAGATAAGGAGTACCGGGTTTTTCAGGAATAAAGCTAAAAATGTAATTGCCTGCTGTAAGGAGATAGTTGAAAATTTTCAAGCGGAGGTTCCCTCAACGATGGAAGAACTTAAAGGCCTTCCCGGGATAGGCAGGAAAACTGCTAATGTTGTGCTGGGAAATGCTTTCGCGATTCCCGGGATAGCGGTGGATACACATGTTTTACGCCTGACTAATCGTATCGGTTTATCAAAAAATAAAAACCCTGTAAAAATAGAATTTGATATAATGAAGATAATAGACAAGAACAAATGGACAATGATGTCACATTTTTTAATTTCTCATGGAAGAAATATCTGTAAAGCTCGAAAGCCGCTATGCGATAAGTGTATAATAGAAAAACTTTGCAGTTATAAGGGAAAGACGGGATAAAAGAATCAGGCAGCAGAAGGAGATTATTTTGAAAAAAGTGTTTGTGATACCAACTTACTGGGGGCCGCCCCTCGAACATGTTAAGTCTGCCAGGAAAGATTTTGTATTGGAGCATTTTACACCTCTGGACGGCCAGTGCCCTGTAATCAATCTATTGGATAGTTTAAAAAAGCTGAATGATAAAGATTTTGCGGTTGTCCTCCTTGGAGTGTCTAATCACAAGGGTTATGATATACAGATGCAGAAGAAGCTTCAGGTACTTATTGATCCATATAAAGAATTTCTGGATGTGAAACTTTTTGCTCTCCGGCAGATGACAAGGGTGAGAGACCTGCTTACGATTAAGGGGTTTGGAGAGCTTACGGAGCATATTGAATACGGAAATCCCGGCCAGATAAAAAATTTAGGTTTGCTTGCGGCCCATGTTTTGGGAGCCGAAATTGCGATAATACTTAAAGATAACTCGCTTATTGAATTGCCTGATTGGCTGGAGCTGGCCACTAAAAATATTGGACGGGCTCTTAAGGGTGAAAGCGCGGTATATGGAGCAATGGGTTGTTCATGTGTTGAGGGCGTGAAGGAAAAACTTCCGGAGTGGAAGGAGAAATCATGGGATGAATCTTCTGTTGTTGAGGAGTTGTTTAATGACAACAGGGGAAACATGTTTTTAGAAGGAAACACGGTAGTTCATAGAAAATTATTTGAGAAAATTCCTTATGACCCCTTTATTCTGGGAAAGGAAGATATTGATTATCTGATATCTTCAAGAATGTATGGGTTTGAATTTATTTTAGATGAGAAATTTTGTGTAAAGAGCTGTTCTGTTCCTGAGAAGCCGGAAGAATGGGAGTGTTTTAAAAGGGACGCGATGGGGTTCATGCATATAAGGAAAAAGCTAAAAACTCAACCTGAAGCGAAAGAAGGTTTTGTCCCTGTCCCTATATCTTCGCTGCAGCCCTATCCGGCTAAATTTCTTGAAAGCACCTTAATCCCGAACGTGAGGGCGGCAGGCAAACTTTTAACATTACAATATAATAAAACCGCAAAAAGTGATCTTGCGGAGAAAACGGAGAAACTTGTTTCGACGCTTGAGTCTGCCTACGAAAAAGAAGAAAAGGTGTTTGAAAGGTACAATGATTTTGTTTGTAAATGGCGGAAACTAATGCGGGAAACCGGTAACTTTGATAAAATCTTTGAAGATTAAAATTAGTGTTACCCATGTACCCGGAAGAAAGTGTTATCTATGTTTCCGTTTGCTCAATTTATTCAATTAAATTAATTCTTTCAGAAGTTGATTTTATTTTTATCTCTAAAGTGATATATTCCCACTGCCCCAAGTTCTTTTCAGCACTAACATATATTGTCCCCGTGCCTTTAGGGCCTTTTACAGGAATTAATAAATCAGCTATTCCGGAATCTCCCTTTGTCGAAACATCCCCTTGCATCATAAAAGTGGACTCTATAGGACTCCCAAGAAGTTCTGTTATTCCTTCATTTTGATTCACAAGTTTCATAGGATATTTATAAACAGCCATTCCTTTCATTATAGAACTTATTCCAACAAACAAAGCTCCTATGAAAATAAAAAATATCAATACTATTGTTAAGCAACCGGCAGGGACAATCCACTTCCAATTTTTATCCCACCAATTTATATCTTGTTTTTCCTCTACCGTTACCTCCCCCGCAGGGACATACCTATATCTTTTCTTAACAAAGTAATATATTAATGAACCGGTAAAATTTGTGAATATTATTAATAACAACCATAATGCCATCTTTTTCCTGTTTTCTATTGTAACTACACAATCATAGATCATAGACCCCCAAAAGAAAGACATAGATATAGGAGCCGTTATTAAAACTATTCCGGCAATTATTTGCAAGAATAGTGATTCAACAAGCAACGCCGCCGCCGCAAATATAAGAACAAAGAGTACATAGCTTAACAAACTAGCTATTAAAGATATTTTTACAAGTTTATAAAATATTCTCATTTTTCTTCTTTTGACTTATCCTACAGCTTCAACGACCAAGCTCGCCTGCCGTAATGGAGCGCAGCGGAATAGCGGTCAGGTGTAGCGCCTTGTTCGATGCTATGATGAACTTCCATTGTAATAGCGTGATGGACCGCTCCAGACGTCCCAATTGCTTTCCTGAAAAATAGAACTGCAGTCACTAACGGTTTCCCCTCTGCCTTCCTCTGTCTTCTCCTCAGTATCTCTGGGATTGGCACCGACTTCCGCCCAGAAGAGATTTGCTCCGGCGATCGCACCCAGAGTACAAGGCTCATGTGTACAGTTACCCATTACAGTCCGTGGCATTCCCAATCGGGTGACCGCGACTATTTGGGCCATACGCAGTTCGTTGATCACCCCGCGTTTGGCTATTGCGGTTCCATGAATGGGGATGCGCCTGGCTGCGCCGCTGTATGAGGGATTAAAGGAAGCCGTGAATTCTATCATCTCAGCTAATTCTTCGTTTGTATGTTCCGGGCCCACGGGTTCGACGCATGTGCCCACCTCAAGACCGACTTCTTTAAAGTTGCTGATACTCTCTTTTCTCTTTTTCACTGAAAGGCTGGTGTCTATTCCCTCCCGCAGGCGAACGGCGTGATACACACCGGAAAAGCCAGCCTCCTTAAGTTTGGCTGCATTCTTGAGCGACTGGTCACCGACGTTAGCGATCAATGTTGTTTCGGGCATCAGATTGTTCCTAACCTCCTGCGACATCTCTATGAAGCCTTCAAATGGATACTTGGCCGTTGACATCATGAAAACAGCATTCGCGCCGTCATTCTCAAATTGGAGGGCGTAGGCCACGGCTTGCTCCGGGGTCAACTCTGTCGCCTCGGTGAATACACCGTTAATTTTTGCGAAAGAGCAGAAGAGACAGTCGCAAGGACACGGTGCGAGATTGATCGCGAATTGAGCATGGACTTCAGCCTTGCCATCTGAGAGCTCTTTCGAGATACGGGTTGCCTCAGCCATAACCATGTAGTTTTCAGCCGAATTCGGCTCGTGGCCAAGCAGGTAGACAAGTTCTTCACGTAAGAGCACCTCGCCCCCTCGCGATTTCTTTATTAGCTCGCCAATATGCATTCTCTATTCCCTTTCTGTTTGTTTTTGTGCCCCGTTCATATTTCAAGACTTTAAGCTAATTCTCATATTATTTTCTTGTCTCCGGAAAAGATTTCGTCAATGGTTACATATAAAGCACCTTTAGGATGAAGATCCGGTCTTTTTTCCTGCACCCAATTAAAAACGTCCTGATATTTTTCACCTTCGTTTATATATTCCGTTTTCCCTTTTAATTGATATGATTTTTTTGTTTCAGGATCAAGTACAACAAAAGAGAGATTGGCATTAGATAATACGTTGTTTTTTGTTTTTACAAGTTTATTGTCTGCTATAACCACAGTTGTGTCATTTATGTATTTTAAAAACGTAACATATATTATATTCGGTATATATTCGCTATTAACAGTTGCTACGCATATAGGATTTGTTTTATCGATTGCGATTTTAACTTCTTCAGGTATTTTTATCATAATATATTCCTTTCTTGTTTCATCATTGGGTTCGCTGGTAGAATTTTATTTTTCATATAACGTAACGAGGCTGTAGGAAAAGTCCCTCAACCTCAAAATCTGTAAAATTCAGACCATATTTTGTTTATAACCTGTTTCAATAGAGTTTTATCTATTCCTCCGAAATCAGCGTTTTCAAAATCAAATAAGTCTGGATTATTTTTTAATTCATTAGGTGTTAATACAAGCCAATGTTCAGGCACATCGATGGAAAAACCATAGGAGCTTTGATACTCTTTGGCGAAAGTGATGTTTGATAATGCCAAAAAAATTAATAGTGTAAATAATATTTTTTTCATGATGTATCTTCTTTCGGTTTTATTGGACTAATTGCCTGCTTCATCCGCGTTGCGCAAGCATAACATCAATATTTTATTGCCGCAAGCGCTTATTCAATGTCGGAAGCAATTGTTAGAAATTTTTATCATTTTTATTTGTCAAGATTAAAGATTTGACCCTGTTTTCTATTTTGGAGTGTTTCTTATTTCTGCCATTTTAATATTTTGTCTCTATTGTATATCAATCTAATTAGATTTTCATCTTGGTCAAATGTACCTGTGAGCATTCCTACATATTTAGGAGAACTGGTATCATCTATACCGCAGAACCAACAATATGTCCTGCCTATTTTTAGAGTCGGCTTACCTAAAAGATGTAAAACTTGACTTCGTGAAAAAAGTATCTTGGGAGGGAGATATATTCTATCCGATGACCACCTTTTTGATTCATCAGGACGTGAGCCCATTTCTGATTGGTAAATAGTTTTTGCCAATTTGGCTCGGTTCTCCTCTTTCTTTCTGAACGTATCGCATATCTTTCTCAGCTCTACAGGAATGTTTGGCAGTGTAGGTGTATCCCCAGCTTCAGTATCCCGAAACTTTCGAATAGAGGTTTTTGCATACACTTGTTCGGCCTTAGATATGAACGTGCTAACCTCTTGCTTATTTTTTAGATTAATTCTTTGCATGTTATCCCTGTGAGCCCAACAAAAAAAGAATGGCGCGTCTTTTGTAATAAATAAAGCATAGGTTTCTCCTTTTCCCAATGTGTCACCATAAGAGGCTCCTGCAAACAGTTCTACTGGTTCCTGAAGATCTTCATTTAACAAATCACCAAGAATCACAGGATGGACAACGTTAACCTTGTAGTAATAAAAAGCACCATGCTGTGCTTTCTTCTTTTGAACTGAGAGGATATTAGCTATGACCAAAGAACGGCCTTTTTCAAAAGCGTCCATCAGCACAGCTTCAGAAAATTGATCCTCATAAGAATCCGCAACACTTATGAACGCAGAAGATATACATACAACTATTAGAATTATCACCGCCATTCTTTTCATTTATTATCTCACTCTAACTGTTGAGTTCAGTGGTGTTGCGACTACGTAGAAATCAAAAAAACTTGTTTTTTTGCGTCAACGCTTATTCAACATCCACCAAAACGTCTTGTTAGATTTTTCGTAAACCTTTTCAAATCGACTGGGTTAATGCAAATAAACGCTCTTTAAATATCTTCATTACTTGCACACTAACATCCATCATCGCATTATCCACGAACCAAAGAGAATCATCCTCCATATAAATTTTTGGCCTATATGTTTTTTCTGTAGTACATGAACGAAAGGTTATTAAGGAAAAATCTTGCTTCACAATCATTATCTTTCTCCAAGTATTTCCAGGCTCTTGGCTAATTACAAAAAATGGTTTTTTAAATATCCATTCAGGTTCATTTTTGCTAAAACAAGTAATTTTATTAAGATGTTTTTGATAATCTGGAGTTTTATCTGAATAAATAAATGATGCTGTTCCTCCCTCAAAACGCTCATACTTATCGTTATATATTTTGTCAAAAAGTTCTTTTTCTTCTGCTTCTTTTAATAATTCAACTATAATTTTTGTGGGGATGGTCCAAAAACCTATTTTCTTCGAATAGTAAAACCGACGGTTCTTTCTAGTAGAATTTAAATAGGTTGTTCTTATGCTTATTGCCCAATATTTTTTCCCTTGCTCAGGGGTTTTTTCCTGTAATTTAAGCCTTATAGGAAGATCATCCCAATATCTTGTTACTTCTTTTAAACAATTGTATTTCATTTAATTGCCTCATAAGTTATATTTAAATTTTCAAATCTAACGAGGCTGTAGGAAAAGTCCCTCAACCTCAAAATCTGTAAAATTCAGGCTATGTAAAATGCTGCTACTGTCTAAGATCGTTGGTTATAGCCCTAATTATGCAAAACTTTTTTAAGAACAATTTGCTCATTTTTCTTCTTTTGACTTATCCTACAGCTTCAACGTTCAAGCTAACTTGCCTTGCATACATGCAGAAATCAAAAATATTTATATTTTTGCGCAAACGCTAATTCAAGGTCAAGTTAAGCGTTTTGTTAGCAATTTTTTTTATTCATATCTATAACACCCAATATATGTCGGAACTCTTCTTCGACGGAACACAGGATTACAGGAGCTTCTTCTTCAAATTTTACACATGCATTCTTCCAAGTTTTCATTATTTCCGTTTGCATAGATTCATCTTTCCTATACTTGCGAATATCTGCAAGCTCAATTGCAGGGAGATAGGCTACATTCATTAATTTTTCTATCTTGTCAACAACATCCCCTGCTAACCAAATTTTATTGTCTCCAAATATTTTATAAACTTTTTCTATAGCATCTACAGCTAAATATTGTTTTTTGTCTTTCCTTTCGTCTGAATTTTCTGATGGATCAACATCTCTCTCCGTACGATTAATAAAATCTTTAACCTTTCCTAAAGTAAATCGTAGGCTTAGATATATTTCTTCGATTTTTTCTACCCGTTTTTCTTGTAATTTTGAAAATCTTATTTCATGCTCCACCGAAGATAATTTTAAATCAGTTTTAAATTTTTCGACATCCTTAGATAAAAAATGATTAATAATTGACCTAACCAAAAATCCAATACTCATCAATAAAACAGCAGAGCCACCTAAACTAGTTATGATAATTTCCCCTAGATTCATTTTCTATTTTCCTTCGAACTTGTTTTTAAATCTAATACTACTTAAAAACGACGAGTCGCTTGCTCCTGGGGATATACTTTCTAACTCCCTAATGACAGAACTGGGGTATATCTCCAATGCATGAATTGCTGATACTTGTCCAACATAAACAACACCCCTAACAGAAAATTCTTGATTATTAATTATTTTTGTTCCTGAATAACTTCCCTTTTGCCCCAAAGGAGACGTTTCAATTTTTATTTTTGGGGTTTTTAATCCAGATATATTTGAAAATATTTTTATTGTTTCTTCTAAATTAGAGCTAAAAGCTGCAGTGTCTGATAATGGTATAAATTCTGCTCGTTTAAGAGATGGAAGAACTCCAGAAGTACCTGTTTCATATATATACGATTGTACCCCAAGAGTAGTGGCTTTTCTCACTTGTGGTTTTTTGTAAAAAACAATTTTGTATTCGGAACTATCATGGCTTATGAAAGTAAAGCCATATGGTTCAACGTCTAATCTATTGTCGGGATTATAAAAGAATCCAATTATAGATGTTAAAAATATAAACATAATAGATAAAATCACAACCAATCTACCAAGAGAATTTTTGTGTTTGAAATAATGAATAACACCAATAATCAATGCAACAATCGAGAATATATTATAACCAACGATCCATCCGATTGCTGAAAATACAGTTAACATTGATGGAAAATCAAACAGCATATCGATAGATGGATCACGTTTGCTTGGAAACTGTATAGAAAACAATATATTTACACCAGCAAGAAATAGAAAAACCCATCCAATAATAATGTATTTCCCTTTCATATCTCTTCCTTATTGCTAACGAGGCTGTAGGAAAAGTCCCTCACCTCAAAAATCTGTAAAATTTAACCCATGTAAAATGCTGTTACGGCCTTAGATCGTTGGTTATAGCCCTAATTATGCAAAGCTTTTTTAAGAACAATTTGCCCATTTTTCTTCTTTTGACTTATCCTACAGCTTCAACGTCTTAATCACCGGCGGTGTTTTCCCGTCCGGTGCATTTTGTTGTTAGA
>JAGLRQ010000077.1 GCA_023136205.1 Candidatus Auribacterota bacterium | reverse complement strand
AGGATTATTATCAAAGCGATAGATATTACTAAAACTGCTCGTTTACGGGGGCCTTTTGTTTCTTTTTTAGAATTCGCGGGCTTTTTCTTTTGTCTTTCCATGAATTTTTTTATCTTTCTTTCCTTTAGGTTGAGTTCCCGGGCAATCTGTTTTATGGAGGCCTTATTGATATTCTTTAGAATATATTTTTTATGTCCCGGCTTCATTAATAGGTATTGTATTTCCCTGTTTCCTAATGACGGAGAGCGAGGTTTTAGGTCAATTTTGTGCTTAAAATAGCCCTTGTACCACATTTTCCACCACATAAATTTACTTTTCATTATCATATTACCAAGCCCTGCTTACTTCAAGCACTTTTGTCTGGCCTTCTTCTGTTCTATGTCTATACCCGGGATTGCGAAGAGGTCTGAAATGTGTTACAATCAGCCTAATAATTTGAAAAAGGATGAAGGGGGAAAAGAAATGGGGAAGATAACAGGATTTGGTATTTTAGGGCTGTTTTTAATATGTGGTATTACTGTTTCCTTTGTTCCCGATTTACGGGCAAAGATGATAGAAGAAAAAAATGAGAATGGTTTTAAAATTGAGGTTATAGCCGAGGGTGAAAATCAGATACTTTTTGTAACCTCATCAGAAACGGATGATTTAAAGAAAGAGAAAGAACAATCTAAATCAGAAACTGATGTTTTAAAGAGAGAGAAAGAACAATCTAATTATGTCCGGGATAAGATTATTATCAAATTCAAGGATGACGCGGATGTAGGCATTGTCGCGGGGAAATTGATTGAAAGGAGTCAGGATTTTCAAACTATAACCGGCAATTCTAATTTGGATAATCTTAACCAAAAATTTAAAGTCAAAAGGATGAGGAAGATTTTTAGGCAAAGTAATGCGGATAAGATACCGTTCGGATATATCTCAAAGACTCAAGCAGGGCAATGGCGCCGGCAGGCAAAAGAACAGTTTTTTGAAGACTACGAGAAAAACAAAAAACGGTTCAACAACCGCGCTAAACGCGTACCGAAAAATGTCAAAATACCCTATTTAGGGCATATTTATAGGGTGGAATTTGAACAAAAGAATATGGATGTTGAGGCGGCCTGTACGAGATACATGGACGATCCGAATATAGAATATGCCCAACCGGACTATATCAATGAAACTTTTATGGTTCCTGATGATCCTTATTACGCTTCAACGGGAAGCTGGGGACAGCTTTATAGTGATTTATGGGGATTGAAAACGGATAAATTAAATTGTGAACCAGCCTGGGACATTGCTCAGGGCAGTGGAATGATAGTTGCGGTAATTGATTCTGGCATTGATTATAATCATGAAGATATAGCGGCCAACCTTTGGACTAACCCCGGAGAAGAACCTGATAATGGCCTCGATGATGATGGTAACGGCTATATAGATGATGATAAGGGTTGGGATTTTTCTTATGATGATAATGATCCCATAGACGCACTAAGCGGTCATGGGACTCATTGTGCGGGAACAATTGCCGCTGTCGGTAATAATTCAATAGGGATAATTGGTGTTGCTCCCCAGGCTAAGGTTATGGCGGTTAAAGGATTAGATGATAATGGTTCAGGTTATGATTCACAATTAGCTAATTCTATTAAATACGCGGCTGATAACGGTGCTGATGTCCTTAGTAATTCCTGGGGGGGAGTGGGATCTTCTCCAATCCTTGAAGACGCGGTTAATTATGCTCATGCTTTTGGGTGTGTAATTGTAGCTGCTGCCGGCAATAGCAATGCGGATGTAGCTAATTACCGTCCGGCGGGGTTTACAAATGTTATTACCGTGGCTTCAAGCGACCACAATGATGCAAAATCATATTTTTCGAACTGGGGCGTAAAAATAGATGTTGCCGCGCCAGGTTCAGGTATTAGCAACCCTCCTCCGAATTATGAACCGGTACGCAATATTTTATCTTTACGGGCTGAGGGTAAAGCGTATAGTGAGTTGGTAGTTGGAGAGAAATATTATAGGCAGGCGGGAACTTCCATGGCTTGTCCTCATGTTAGTGGTTTAGCTGCTCTAGTGATTTCTAAAAATCCGAACCTTACGAATGAAGAGGTGAGACAGATAATTAGAGTTTCTGCTGATGACCTGGGAGATACTGGTTGGGATTTGAATTTTGGCTTTGGCCGGATTAACGCTTATAAAGCGCTTACAGTTAATTCATTTTGCACGGCAAAAATTTCCGCACCATCGGCATACGCGCTTGTAAGCGAAATTGTCAATATAAAGGGAACAGCTAGCGGCAGCAGTTTTGCCAGCTTTAAAGTTGAATGCGGAGAAGGGAATGTCCCGCGGACGTGGACAATGCTAAACAGTGGAACTTCTGTTGTCGAGAACAATATTTTAGTTCCGAATTGGGATACGTCGTTCGTAACCGACGGTGACTATACCATAAAAGTGACGGTAATTGATACTCTGAACAATCGTTATGAAGATAGGATTTTAGTTACTGTTCAAAACACATATATAACATCTCCGAAAGAACGGGATTTTTTAAGTGCTCAGAATAATAGTATTGAAATAAGAGGAACAGCCTGTGATTCAAACTTTATAAACTATAGAGTCGAGTATTTTCTTACAAATAATAGTGGAAATGCCATTGGCCCTGTTACAGACGAGGGTATTATTTTAAGCAACGAAGGAAATTTGCCGGTAGTTGAGGGGCTTTTAGCGACTTTTGATTCCAGTGTTATTTCTACTGCCGGCATATACACTTTGCGGCTTACTAAATTTGGCTCGTTGACAGATATTTATGAGATACATATTCATCTGGACCCCCTGCTTAAAAACGGATGGCCGCAGAAAATCCCGCCTTATTATTCAGGTCCTGGTGTGCTGCAATTCAGTACTCATACGGTGGCCGATATAAATAATGATGGAACAGATGAAATTATCATTGGTTATGGCAAGCAGGTATATATATTTACGGATGATGGTCAGTTTTTGCCCGGATGGCCGCAGGAAGTAGATGCTGCTGTCCAGGATAGTCCGGTTGCGGCTGATTTAGATGGGGATGGTTTTATGGAAATAGTTTCAGGAAAAGGTAAATATGTTTGGAATCATGATGGGACATTAGTATACGGATGGCCCAATCTTAATTTAGCTGGGAAACCGATTATTGAAGATATTAATGGTGATGGCCAGTTGGATATAGTCCTGGTATCCACCTATGGGAAAATTAATGTTGTAGATATCAATGGAAATTCTTTAATCGGGTGGCCGGTTGAATTAGGAAACTACTACACTATGACCAATGCCGCGGTTGGTGATGTAGATAATGATGGCGAGAAAGAAATTGTGGTTGTTACAGGCCCCTACAATGCTTCGCGTATTCATGTTTTGAACCCGAATGGCACATATGAAGTTATTGGGCCGATATTGCAAACTTATTGGGTATCTTTAGTCTTAGGGGATTTAGACGGAGACGCGGATCTTGAGATTATTGTATCTTCTTCAAATGATAAAATTGTCTATGTTATTCATCATGATGGCAGCGACATGGCCGGTTGGCCGGTTAACCCTTCAAATCTTATTACCAATACATTGGTAGAAATAAGTCCGCCGACCTTGGGAGACATAAACGCTGATGGAAATCCCGAAATCATTATTGGAGCGGAAGACGATATGGCCAATAGTATTCTTTATGCCTTGCGTTATGATGGAACGTTAGTTGATGAGACATGGCCAAAGGTGCTATCTAGAAGAAATGTCTGGATAAATGCTTGGGGCCAATATTATGGTTTTGGGGCAGCGGCAATAGGTGATGTTAATGATGACGGATGTATGGAAATTATTGCTTCAGATAATTCACCGTATCTTAACATGATGCCCTATAATGCGTCCCTTCCTGTTTTAAGGGCATCCAATTTAGGCCCGTCACCGAGAAGTACACCGGCTTTGGCTGATGTTGACGGGGATGGAGAAATCGAAATTATTTGGGTAGACTACAATTTTAACGTATTTGTTTGGGATTTGCCATTATCCTTTTATGACCAGGCAACTATCGAATGGGCTCAATTCCTTCATGATGCTCGACATACGGGTTTATATATAAAATCAACTTTGAACCAGCCTCCTGTTGCTGATGCCGGTATAGATCAAACAGTACTGGTTGATGATCTGGTAGTTTTTGATGGTTCTGGCTCTATAGATCCGGATGGAAGTATTGTGGATTACATCTGGGATTTTGGCGATGGGGCTATCGGCTTGGGAATAACTCCGGCCTATAGCTACAGTGTGGCTGATGATTATACTGTAGTTTTAACCGTGACAGATAACAATGGAGCGGTTGATACTGATAGTTGTATAGTTACGGTTAATGACAATATTATTATTCCTCCAGCCGCGCCGTCGGATCTTTCGGTAACGGCCATATCCAAAAGTCAAATTAACCTAACCTGGCAGGACAAGTCTGATAATGAGGATGGTTTTAAGATAGAACGCAGGGAGCGAAAATTGTTTGAGGAAATCGCGGTTATCTCCGCGGATATTACCAGTTTTACCGATGGTGGCCTGAAACGGGGCAAGACTTATATTTATAGAGTTAGAGCTTTTAATACTGCCGGTGATTCGAGTTATTCTAATTTAGATAGTGCTACAACGCCGAAGAAATAGGACAAAGATCAGGATATTCCGGATATCTATTGATCCCTATTTCTCTAAAATAACCAATGTTTCCATGTGCGGTGTTTGCGGGAAAAAGTCGTACGCGAAGATTTTCTTCAGTTTGTACACGGATAATAGTATTTTCAAGTCTCTTGTGAGCGTTGCCGGATTGCATGATATATAGGCTATAGCCCGGGGCGGTTTCATAAGGATATGATCGCAAATAGTTTTATCCAATCCCTTTCTTGGAGGGTTGAAAATTAAAACGTCCGGGGATGTTTTTAACACAGATTCTATTAATTTCCGGCAGTCGCCTTTCCTAATATGAAAATTGGTAATGTTGTTGAGCTCAATATTTTTCTTCAGAAAACTTATATTTTCTTTTGATGATTCTACGCCGATAACTTTTGACACTTTCTTTGCCAGCAGAATCCCGAATGTCCCGACTCCGCAGTAAAGATCAGCAATGATTTTATTTTTATCTAATAATATAGATTTTGTCATGTCTTCCAGCAATATCTTTAACATTTCGATATTTGTCTGAAAAAATGATTCGGCTCCTATCAGAAATTGTGTTTTTCCGATGAATTCTTTAATAAAATAATTTCCCGATAGAGTAAGGCTGGTATTTTGATTTTTACAGATATAGATTATGCCGCTGATAGGGAAATGAGTTGTTAATTTCTCGCAGCTATCAGAAAAATCTTTTAGCTCTTTGCGCTGATCGCCATAAAGCGTTAGCAGTATATTCTTTTTATCCGAACTTTCTTTTATCACTACTTTATTTATAAATTCCATATTGGCATCTTTGATTAGTCCCAGCATGTGTTTTAATAGTAAGTTTATCCTGCCGGGGACGAGAAAACATTCCTCTATTTTTTCGAACTGTGTCGGGGAATCAGGCAGATTGTAAGCAAGATAGGGGATGTTGTTTTCCCACATTATATTGAAGCTGATTTTATTCCTGTAATTCCATATATTCGGGGCCGGACGGAAAATGAGGCCCGGCAGATCTGTTTTCAGCTGGTGGGCAAAAAAATCTTCTTTTAATTGCGCTTGTTTAATTTTTATCTGGGTGTCGTAGTCCATATATTGATATGGCGCGCATATTTTATAATGTGAGCATCGTGGTTTTATTCTATGAGCGGAAGGAGAAATTATATTAACTGTTTTTCCCTCGATGAAATTATTTTTTTCTTTAACCGGTTCAACCTCTACGGACTCCCCGGGCAGCCCTTCATCGGTAAAAATTATTTTGCCTTCGATTTGAGAGAGGCTTTTTCCCGGATATACTATTTTTTTAATTTTGATTTGCATGGCGCTAATTATAACATACCAACAAAATAATGAAGTAATCACATAGGGAAAAAGATGGACTGTCCCTTTTCCCTTAATTATTACGCAAATCACCAAAAGCTTTGGATATAGTTGCGTTATTCACGCCAAAACGTTTAGCAAGTGTAGCTTTTGCGATAGAATATAAATCCTCTCCTTCATTTTTAAGAAATGCTTCGATCAAAAGAAGGAATTTTAAGCGTAAGGTTAGTTTTGCGTTTCCCGGTTTTATAATAGAATCAGTTGGTATTGTAAAATGAGATTGCTTCGCTTCGCCCGCGAAAACACTGGAATTAAGTGTTATATGGGCGTCTCTGCTATAAATGAACTTTACAGTTATAAGATTGTAATGCTTTTGCAGTTTCCGGAGGCTTTTTATAACTTGTCTCCTCAGGGTGCTGTAATTCCAATTGCCGGGTAACCCTAAGCAGAGTCCCATGTCTTCTAAATTAATATAAAATTCTTGTTTTTTCCCGTTTTGAGCGTGGGCCAAAAGTAACAAATATAAATCAAAAGCACGTTCATCTTTTATTGTAACCATATTTGGAAAATATTCTTCATTTATTAAGAGTTTTTTAGGAATAAATAGTTCTTCGGGTAAATTTTTTGTATAGATTTTGGAATGTGATATTTCGCTGTTTGATTTTATAAATTTTAAGATATCGTTCAGGTGTTTGAGTTTTTCTTTAGCGTGATCAGGGGAATCAATGAGTGTGTTAGATTCAAAATTGCTTCTCAGTGCCCTGTTAGACCAATTTGTACTGCCTACAACAACATATCTGTTATCTACAACGATAAGCTTATCATGAAGCACACGGTTTTTGGGCATTGGGTAAATTTCACATCCGGCTTTTTCTAATTCTTTAAACATAGGGCTGGCAATAAATGACTCATCTGTGCTGTTATGCCTGAAGCGGGAATTAAGATACATTGTAACGTTAACACCTCTGCCCCTTGCTTCCAATAAGTCATTTAGCAGGAGTTTAACAGGATTTTTCCGGTCATCTCCCGTACTTATACTGTACATGGAAATAACGATAGAGTCTTTCGCGTTATCAAAAAGCTCTATAACAGCTTTTTCATATTTACGGTCTGATATGTCCGTAACTTTGGCAGAGATTGCGCGCTTCGCTTCGCCGCCTTCGGCTCCCGACAGTGAGCCCAGCTGTAAAGCAAAAACAATTATAAGAAGTATAAGTAATTTATTTTTTTTCATGCGTTAGTCCCCCTGGCCAGATTTGAAAAATCTAGGGGGGAAGTCCCCCTTACTTCTTTTATTTTAAACATTCTAACACGAAAGAAAAGTGATTACAACGGAGAGGGGGGGAAGAAGAAAATGGGGAAAGTCCCAAGCGAGCGTAGCGAGCGGGTGGACTGTCCCTTTTTTCTTCGAAGATTTTAGAAGATGGAGAAGAGCTGGATTTATATTAATATGTTTCTATTGGCTTAAAATTTTCCAAATTAGACTTAGCGGTTTTTATCATTTTCTCGTATTGAACCTTGCTAAATTCTACCGGGGGTATTTCTTTCTTAGTAGCTTCTATTTTTTGCAAAGATTTCTTAATTATAACTCCCATATTGTTTTTATAGAGCGGGTCACTTAAGATGTGGTTCTCAGAAAATCTCTGAAATACAAGAGAATTATTTGAAATGTTGCTTGTCAAAGGAAAACTTTTATCTAAATATGGAATATAGGGACTGATATCCCCTCTACCTCCACCCCCGCCGCCAAAAGAGTAAAAATGCGGTGCATCGGCTGATGTCATTTCTTTAAAGAATTCTTCTAATCGCTTCTTAGCTTCTTTATCTCCAATTTCTCCAAGAGCCTTAACGGCATCGGCCTTGAGAGCTGCTTTATCAGAGTTCCTTTTTTGTGGTTTCTCATCAAGGATAGATAATAAAGTGAGTATGGCTATTTTATTTTTTGTTTTTCCCAAAGTGACAATGGCATATTGCCGCAAATAATTATCTTCCTCTGTATTCACAGCCTCAATAAGTCCGTATACAGCTCTTGGATCAGCCAAACGATATAAACTATGGTAGACAGCTATGCGAACAAGATTATTTTCGTCACTTAAAGCTAAGAGCAGATAAGGTGTTGCCTCTTTATTTCCAATATGACCTAAGGCTAAAATAGCCATTTGCCTGACTTGACTTGAACTATCTACTAACAATTTAAGCAATCCGTCATAAGCTTTTGCTTCCTTGGTATAAGCTAAAGCATAGGCAGCACATATTTTCACTTTTTCGTCTTTATTTTCTAAGTTTCTAATTAAAATTTCAGACGCTTTTTTATCTCGGTAATCATAATCTACCATCACCCTTACGAATAATTCTGTCAGCCAGCGATTCTGTTCTTCTAGACATTCAATCCAGAAGGGAATTAAAGATTCATCGCCTAATTTATAAAGGGCTTTACCTATATAATCCCTTAGGTCTTCATCTCCTTTTGTTTTAATGATCACTTCCTTTAGAGCTGGTATGGCTCGCTTATCTTCCAATTTTGCCAGTGAATTGGCTGCTTTCCAGCGAACATAATTATCTTCATCTTGAACTAATTCAATTAATCGCTTAAACGTCCTTTCATCTTTATAATTTCCCAGCAATTCAGCATAATCAGCTTTAACGTTTCTGTCTTCACTTCTTGAATCTGCTATAAAATCATCTATTTCATCAGCAAAAGAAGCGGCTTGAAGAAAAACAACGAAAATAAATACTATAATTTTTAGTTTCGATTTAATTTTCATTTATCATTAATACCCCGTTATGTCCTCTCTTTAGAACTCTGTCTTCTAAAGACTTCAGGTTGGTTAATATTAAATCGCCTTCCCAATGTCCTTTGATTGTAAATTTACCATCAAAGGAACAAGGGGCTACATATCGAGCTATTACTGAATCTATAGAATCTTTGTTTTTGATAACATTGGTTATCTCTTTGGTATGTATATTTATAAATTTAATACAGAAATTCGACTCCTTTGCCTGGCTATGTATTAGGATGTTATCATTGTCTACCCAGCACCAGTTCCTAATTATATCCTGCGTTTCATAAATAATCTCCCTGGCTTTTCCCATGATATCAGTTAAATATATGGTTTTCTTCTTTAAAAAATCATATGCGCAACTTCCCATTCCTCCATAAATAAGCAATTTCCCGTTTGGTGAAATGCGATATTTAATGCCTCTTCGAGTAATGGTAGTTTGTTCTTTTGATTTTAACTTTATAATAATTAATTTTAAAGTCTCTGGCCTTTTAAAATTTAAGTTTGGCTCCAAGATACAATAGTTACCCTTTGTATCAACATCAAAATTAAAACCATGGAAATCAAACATTTCCCAAAAATTTTCATTATTTTCCTGCTCCAGTTTAAATAATATTTTTTCTTTTAAGTTTTCAATGTTCATTTCTGTAATTTCAATTTTGCTTAAGAGGCGGTTACTGTCCCAATCGCTATGACACTTAACCATCGTTAAAAATAAAATTTTATCATTCTCTAAAAATTTAGGACTCCTATAATCAATAGCCACATTGTCATATTTTTTTAAATATTTTTGGGCTAATAAAATTGTCTGGCCAAGTTTTCCGAGCTTATCAAAGCTTATTCGGCTACCTTTAACGAATTTTATTCCTTGAATTTCTTGGTCTTGGGACAATTCTGCAGTTTCAAGTTTGCCGGATTCGTAAAAGGATATATCGCCTCTGGCGCAGGGGATACCTTGGATTTCCCGGTCTTGACCTAGTCTTGCATATTTAATCTTCCCGGATTCGTAAAAGCGCATAGAAGTTCCTTTAATGAATTTTATGCCTTGAACTTCTTGGTCTTGAGCTAATTTCGTTTCTTTAAGCTTGCCGGATTCGTAAAGTCGCACATGTTTTCCCTTAACAAATTTTATTCCTTGGATTTCCTGGTCCTGGGCTAATCTCGCGATTTTAACTTTTTCGGATTCGTAAAAAAAGACATTGCTCGCGGCACAGGGGATGCCTTGAATTTCTTGGTCTTGGGATAGCTTTGCACTTTTAAGTTTGCCGGATTCGTAAAAGGATACATCGCCCTTGGCACAAGGGATATTTTGGATTTCCAGAGATGAACCTAAGTGCACAAGCCTAAGTTTCCCGTACCCATCAAGATTTATGCTACAACCTTTAGGGAATTTTATGCCTTGGATTTCTAGGTCTTGAGACAATGTTACACTGTTTAACTCTCCAAATTCATCAAGCCATATTTTAGCCCCCTTAATAAAATTTATACCCTGGATTTCTAGGTCTTGGACTAGTGTTGCTCGCTTAAGTTTTCCGGATTCGTAAAAGTATACCCGATGACCTTTTGCACAGGGAATGCCCTGGATTTCTTGGTCCTGGGCTAGTATTGCCTCTTCAAGCTTTCCAGATTTGTAAAAACTTACCTTAATTCCTTTTGAAAAAGTAATTCCTTGTACAGTTGTATCTTTTTCTAATATTTCTGCTCTTGCTATGTTTAAGAAGCTAAGAACAAAGATTGTGGCCATGAAAATAAATTTTTTCATTAACTCCTCCTGCCTAAACTGCTCCTTTTTTTGGATTCTTATCCCTTCAGGTCAGGGAAGAAACACTGGCGGATTTGCCTCTCAATTTTGAACCATTGGTGAAATACATGCCCATATCAAAATACTACCCGTAAAGTGCCCCCATTTATACCAGAAGTTAGCCCAAAAAGCTACAGAATTACATCTATTGGGCATGTCAGATACCGATATAGGCAAATCCTTAAACGTAGACCCCAAAACCGCCAAAAAGGCATATAAATCCAGATTTTGCGTTAGCAAAATCTGCCCGCCTGTCCCAATGCTTAGATTTACATTTGTAAATCTATTAGGGAAAGGGCGAACCCAAGAAAATCCTAACGGGATTTTCTTGAAAAGGTTCGGGTAATCCCAAAACTTATTTATATTTTTTTGATGTCGGCTATTATCATGCAATCCTTTGTTATTAGACAGTTATGCGTTTCTAATGCCCTGAGAAATCCGAAGAATTTCCAGGACTATAGTCCTCGCAATCCTTTGGATTGCAGAGGGCAAAATCCGGGATAAATTCAATAAGAGAGAAGAAAATGGGGAAAGTCCCAAGCGAGCGCAGCGAGCGGGTGGACTGTCCCTTTTTTCTTAGAAGATGGAGAAATGCTTGATTTATGTTAACATGTTGTTTGTGTTCCCCGATTGTTTAAGAAAAAGGTTTAGAATGGTGAATTTGAAACGATTGATAACGCCAAAAAAATTAAAGGTATATTTGCTTTCAGCAGGGCATTTGATTCATGATATTTATACAAGCTTTCTGTCTCCGGTGCTTCCCTTATTGATTGAAAAATTTTCATTAACATATACGCTTGCCGCTTGTCTCAGGCTGGCAATGCGGATTCCCAGCATATTAAATCCTTTCATCGGTCATATTGCCGATGGAGTAGGATTGAAATATTTCGTGGCGCTGGCTCCGGCGATTACCGCAATTGCGATGAGTCTGATTGGTAAAGCGCCCAATTATTTGAGCCTCATAATACTGCTTATTGTTACCGGATTGAGTTCTTCTTTTTTTCATGTTCCCGCGCCGGTTATACTTAAAAGAATTTCAGGCCGAAAACTGGGGATGAGTATGAGCGGTTTTCAGATTGGCGGTGAACTCTCGAGAACGATTGGCCCGATTATTGTCGTAGGCGCGATAAGCCTCTGGGGTTTTGCGGGGATATACAGATTAATGCCTTTAGGTATAGTCGTATCAATTGTTTTATTATTAAAATTAAAAGATGAAAAAATTCCCCGGCATAGGTCCAAAAAATATAATTTCAAAAAATCAATCACAAAAACCCTGAAACAGGGGAAAATGCTAATTTTCGCCCTTGTGGGAATTATTTTGGTCAAATCATTTACCGCTTCTGTAACAGCCGCTTTTTTACCTACATATTTGAGTTTTAAGGGGTATAGCTTGTGGATAGCGGGAGGAGCGCTTTCTATTCTCCAGGCGGCGGCAATAATAGGGGTATTGCTTACCGGTATAATATCAGACATCGTAGGAAGAAAACGGTTATTGATTATTGTTACTTTCTGCTCTCCTCTGGCAATGCTGCTTTTTTTGATCGGGGTCAAACACGCTCTTATTCCTGTAGTGATATTACTGGGCCTGATTTCATTTTCCAGCACCCCGGTGGTATTAGCCTTGATCCAGGAAAATGATTTTAAGTATCCTTCAATTGCCAATGGAATATATCTGACTATAAATTTTCTTTTAAGTTCGATTATTGTCCTGTTTTTCGGAAAGGTTTCCGATATATTCGGGATGGAAAAAGCTTTTTTTATTTCGGGAATCTGCTCTTTTTTGGGGTTGCCGCTGGTTTTTTTTATTCCCGGGGATAAAAATGATTCTATCACGGATGGGTGAAAGGGTGTGAAAGGGGATAGTTCTAATTAAGCAAACTCTCAACAACGGTTTTTTTCTACCACCGCCACCCACCACCAATTAAAAATTGTTTCTCTTTTTTTGATGTGATAGCACGCAAGAAAATTTCACCCTGATCTTTAAGTATTTTCCTGGAAAGCTTAATATCCATTCCCAGGTCTTGCCCTCGTTTGTTTTTCAGTTTAAACTCAACGGTGCCGTTTTTGCCCAGCTTACAGCTTGCTCCAAAAATAATCCTTTTGAGTTTACCTTTTTCATACGGCATTTCAAACAAGACCCCTAATTTTTTATTTACTTTCCATTCCCCCAAAAGAGTTATCTTTTCCCTAGAAGGAACACTTCCTATCCCTATTTTATATTGAAGCCCTCTTTTAAGCGGTTTTCCCAAGCTTACTTTAAAATCAAATTGCGAATCTATTTTTTTATTTAAAACGTATAAAATCCTGCGTTTTTCTGTTATATCCCAATGCCCTTTAAGTATTATGGTTTTTGTTATCTTTTTCTTAGTTTTTAAATGTGCTTTTTCATAAGTATAAATAATCTGGTTCTTTTTATTAATACTCCAACCGCCCTTAAAAGTTAATATATCTGTTGCACCTTTATTCCTTTTTACGTTGAACGTCAGGCGGTTATACTTATCAGCCTGCCAGCTACCGCTAAGGTTTAAAATATATCCCCGGTATTGATTTGAACCGCTTTTTGCGGCAACAGAAAACACCAGCTTATTTGCTTTCGCGTCTTTTATCTCACCCTTTATTGTAAGCTTATCTCTGGCATACATCTTATGCTTCTTATCTAAGGTAAGCACAAGGTCATGGTTCTTATTTAAAGACCATTTACCCGAAAGTTTAATCTGTTGGGGGATATTGGAAGCTTGGGGTTGCTTTACATGGTAGATAAAAGAATTATTTTTATCTATTTTAATTCTGCCATCAATAATTTCTCTGAATTTAGGAAGTTTTGATTTTTTTCCTGTTTTTGTGAAAACAAGCCTGTTATGCGGATCAATTTCGTACACTCTCTTCTAGTCCCCCCTGCTAGATTTGCAAAATCTGGGGGGATCCAGTCCCCCTGGCCAGATTTGAAAAATCTAGGGGGATTCTCTAGTCCCCCTGGCCAGATTTGTAAAATCTAGGGGGAAGTCCCCCTTACTTCTTTTGTTTAAACATTCTAACATGAAAGAAAAGTGATTACAACGGGGAGGGGGGGGATGAAGAAAATGGGGAAAGTCCCAAGCGAGCGCAGCGAGCGGGTGGACTGTCCCTTTTTTCTTCGAAGATTTTAGAAGATGGAGAAGAGCTGGATTTATGTTAAGATGTTTTTGAGGAAGGTGTTATGTATTATGAACAATAAAAAACCTGGACTCATAGAACGATTCTTCACTTGGTTGTTTGAACCGGTGAATGATATTATTGAAGATGCAACCGACTCGATAGCTGAGAAAGTAAGTAAGAAAATCAAGGAAGACAAGTTGCTGGAAGAAGAAGATGAGGGGAACGAATAGGGAATAGGTGTCTATCACTAATTAGTTAAATTAGTTATGATGCTGATGGAACACTGGGTCCAATATTTAAAGATGGTTCTTTTGAAAACAGGAATAATATAATTTAGGGGGTGTGAGAAATGCCTTTGTTCAGATTGAAAGATAGTAAGGTTGAGAAGGTTAATAGTCGCGAGTTTAGGTATGAGGCTGAACTTGAGAAGCTTATGGAGAATAATCTTGAAGATTTGACTGGTATTAAGCTCCTTGAGAGGCAGTATCCTATTCCTAATGGCCGGATAGATACTTTAGGCATAGATGAAGATAATGTGCCTGTTGTTATTGAGTACAAGTGGATTAAGGATTCGAGTGCTATAATCCAGGGGCTTTTTTATCTGAATTGGGTTAAGCAAAATAAGCGGACTATTAATCTTATTGTGAAAGAAAAATTTAAGGGCAAGCTTGAAGTGAACTGGGGTGTTGAACCGAGGCTCATTATTGTGGCGAAGAGTTTTAATGGAAAGGAGTTGTCTGCTATTAATCAGATGATTCCTTCTGTTGAGTTGAAGAAATATTCCTTTTATGGTGACTTGTTTAATGTTGAGGATGTAAATGTTGTCAGGCAAAAACGGGCTACCAAAGAAGGTGTAGAGCCTGTAAAAGGCAGGAAACTTAAGGAATACACATTGGATGGGCTTTTGAACAAGGCTACGCCACAAATAAGAGACTTATTCGAAAAATTGCGTGAGAGAATATTGGCAATTTCTGATGATGTTTGGGAAAAGGTTGGCATATGGTATTGTGATTATAGGACTACTTCTACTTTTGTAAGCCCGAACATACAAAAGGATGGCTTGAAGATTTTCATTAAAATGGGTGATAAAAAAATTGATGACTCTCAGAATTTGACTAAGGCGGTACCTGCAACATATGGTTATGGTAAATTAAACAGGGTTTTTAAAATTAATTCTGCTGACCAGCTGGATTATGCAATGCGCTTGATAAAACAAGCTTATGACTATGTGAGCTAAGATATGGTTATTCGAACCAGTGAATGATATTGTTGAAGATGCAACAGATTCAATAGCTGAGAAAGTAAGTAAGAAAATTAAAGAAGATAAGTTTTTGGAAGAAAAAGATGAGGGAAGCGAATAGGAAATAGGTGTCTGTCCCTAATTCCCGCTAATTCCCTACGAAAAATAATTATGGCAAAAACAATAAAAATATTTTTAGTTGATGGAGAACCAAACGGATTGAAAACCGCAGAATTAAGTAATTGGGTTGGCCAAGCAATTGTTATTCCTAGAAATAAACTCAAAGATATTAAACAACGATCTGATTGCAACAAACCAGCAGTGTATTTTTTGATTGGAAAAGAAAATGAAGAGGCCCTACTATCTACTGCATATATTGGAGAAGCTGAAAATTTGGGCAATAGATTAACTACTCATGACAGTTCAAAAGATTTTTGGCGCACCGCAATAGCATTTGTCAGTAAAGACAACAATTTAACAAAAGCCCATGTTAAATATCTTGAAAGTCGATGTATAGAAATAGCCTCACAAGTAAAAAGGTTTGATTTAGAAAATAGCACAAAATCATTCTTACCCTCTCTGTCTGAAGCAGATATTGCTGAAATGGAAGAATTTTTAAACAATTTAAAATTATTACTTACAACCGTTGGATATACAATTCTGCAAGAAATTACATCAAAGGAACAAACTGACACTTCAAATCCGTTGTTTACCTGTGGAGGAAAGAAAGCATTAGCAACTGGACGAATGATAAACGAGGGGTTTGTTGTGTATAAAGATTCAACGGCTACAACTCAATTTTCTAATGCTGTTGCAGAAAGGAACAAGAAAAGTGTTGATAAACTAATCTCTAATGGTTATTTAGAAAAAAAAGATGAAAATCTGTATATTTTTATAAAAGATTATGTTTTTAACAGTCCGAGTGCGGCTTCGGATATTATTTTAGGAAACTCCACAAGTGGATGGCAGAAATGGAAAACAAAAGATAAAAAAACGCTTGAAGCAATTTATAAAAAATAACTATGACAAAGATTAAAGATATTCCAAAAGTTGATAGACCGCGAGAAAAATTTCTCAAAAAAGGTCCACAAGCACTTTCAAAAAGTGATCTTTTGGCAATTGTTCTTGGAAGCGGAATAAAAGGAAAAAATGTTCAAAAACTTGCACAACAAATTATTAATAAATTTAGCAAAACTTTTTTGGATGTAACAGTCAAAGATTTGCAGACCGTTGACGGAATTGGACCAGCAAAAGCATTGCAAATTGCAGCGGCAATTTCTTTAGTCAAAAGGTTTTATGAAGATGGTCAATCAAGTGAAATTACAATAAAAAAATCTCAAGATGTTCTATCGCTTACCTATGATTTGAGAGATAAGAAAAAAGAATATCTTGTTTGTTTATATTTGGATGCAAGAAATGTTCTTATTAAAAAAGAGGTTATTAGTGTGGGGCTTGTAGATAAAACTCTTTTTCACCCAAGAGAAATTTTTGAACCTGCTTTTCGTCTGAACGCTTCCTCAATTATTTTAGTTCATAATCATCCAACAGGAAATCCAAATCCTAGCAAGCAGGATAAAAGTATTGTAGATAGAATTTCTTATGCAGGAAAAATAAATGGAATAGAGATTACTGATTTTATTATTGTTGCAGGAAATAAGCACTATAGTTTTTTTAAAGAACTAGGAGATAAAAATAAAAATCTTGATTATGTTGCAGAGGGAGTACAGGGAACACTTTTTGACTTGCTAGAAATTGAAAAGCCAGCATATGAGATAAGTGCAGAAAAAATTCAAGAAACTTATTTTCATGTTCCGCAAATAAAAAAAAATCATTTTCAATTACAAAATCGTAGATATATTGGCAATAAACATAAACTGATAGAGTGGATTTTTTCTATTCTTGATAAAGAATGCGAGGGAAAATCATTTACAGATATTTTTGCTGGAACCGGAGTTGTTGCCGCTGTAGCAAGTAAACATTTTGACAAAATCATTTTGAATGATTTTCTACACTCAAATCAAGCCATTTATAAAGCATTTTTTGACAATGGTAAGTGGAACCAAGAAAAAACTAATATTATTATAAGAGACTATAATAATATCAACGGAGAAGATTTGGATGAAAACTATTTTTCAATAAATTTTGGTGGTAAATATTTCTCAAAAAATTCAGCAAAAATTATTGGATTTATCCGAGAGAACATTGAAAAAAACCGAGAAAATCTTACTAAGCGAGAATATAGCATGTTAATTTCATCTTTGCTTTATTCCATTGATAAAATTGCAAATACTGTTGGGCATTATGATGCCTATTTCAAAAAAGAATTTGTTGACGATAACTTTTTTATGCGACCAATAAACCCCATTGAAGCCAAAGAGGTGTTAATTTTTAGAGAAGACGCAAATTCGTTCGCAAAACAAATTCAGACAGATATTGTTTATATTGATCCGCCTTATAATTCACGGCAATACAGCAGGTTTTATCATGTGCTTGAAACACTTACAAAGTGGGATAAGCCAGAGTTGCACGGAGTAGCGTTGAAGCCAGAACCAGAAAACATGAGTGATTATTGTCGAGTAAGTGCAAAAGATAGATTTGCGGAATTAGTCAATGATATAAATGCAAACTACTTAGTGGTGTCATATAACAATACTTATGAATCAAAAAGTAATTCATCAAAAAATAAAATTACACTTGAAGAAATCAAGAAAATTTTAAGCAAGAAAGGAAAAACAAAAGTTTTTGAAAAAGATTATAGACATTTTAATGCTGGAAATACTGATTTTAATAATCACAAGGAATACTTATTTGTAACAAACACAAAATCATGAATAAAGAAATAAAAAGATCACCCCTCTTTTATGTTGGGGATAAATATCGGCTAATGAGACAACTTTTAGATTTGTTTCCGCAAGAAATAAATAGTTTTTACGAACCATTTGCGGGAGGAGGTACGGTATTTTTGAATATTAAAGCAAATAAGTATTTTTTAAATGACATAGACAAACATCTCGTGAACATACACAAGCTTTTGATTTCTAATGCAAAAAATCCAGAGAATTTTTTTGAAGATGTTGAGAAAATTATTCATAAATATAAATTATCTCACTCATACAAAAAAGATATCGTTCCAGATTCTCTCAAAAAAGAATTTAAAAAAACTTATTACGCAAGGTTTAATAAAGAGGGCTATGAGAAACTGCGAATTTGCGTAAATAAAAACAAAAAAAATGATCCTCTTATTTTATACATTTTGTTAATCTATGGTTTTAACAGAATGCTACGATTCAATGGCGGCGGTAAATTTAATTTACCTGTTGGGAATGTTGACTTCAATAAGAATGTAGTAAATGCACTTAATAACTATTTTGATTTTGTCATAGACAAAAAAATTAAATTTACAATAAAGGACTTTAGAAAGTTCTTTGAGAAAAATGAATACTCAAAGAATGACTTTGTTTATATTGATCCGCCATATATTATTACTTCAAGTGAGTACAATAAACTATGGAATGAGAAAGCAGAGACAGATTTACTTAATTTGATTGATGAATTAAACAAAAAAGGTGTTAAATTTGCTTTGTCAAATGTAACTCATTACAACGGAAGTAAAAATGACTTATTGATTAAGTGGATGAAAAAATATAAAGTCCACAATATTAAAAGTAATTACATCAGTTATCATAATAACGGAAAGAAAAAAATCAAAGAAGTTTTGATTACTAACTATTAAAATTATGCCTAACAAATCAAAATACAAGCCATTATTATTTACCACAACACTTAGAAATCCTGAGCGGTTAAAGTGGTTTCTTGGCATCTTGAAAGATTATGACGGGCAAATTCTTAATAACGAATTAGCAGAAAAAATTGCAGGCGAAATAATTAGAATTGGACTGTACAGACCGACAAGATTGTCAATAAGTGTAAAAAAGAAAATCAAAACAAAAGAGCCTTTGACAGATAAAGACGTTTCCAAAGTTTTAGAAGATAATCCACAAAATCATAAAGAGGCAGGATTTAGTTGGGGATGGCCTTCTCGTTTTGATACATGGTTCAAAATTGCCAAAGAGTTAGGTTTTGTTTTTTACAAATCGGGGGAGAAAATACGATTTTCCGAAATAGGATTGAAGCTTGTTGATAATGAACATCCAGAATTTGAGCAACAAGCATTCCTGAATGCTTTTGTTAAATATCAGAGCAATAGTCCTTTTCGCAGAGTTTTAAATGAAAATGTGCCACTGGTTTTATTGCTTCAAGTAATTACTAAGCTCAACGCAGATGATGAATGTAATGATGCAGGAATTTCTAAACTAGAATTACCTTTAATAATTTATTGGAAAGACAACGATGCAAAAAAGTTGTATCAAAGGATCAAGAAGCTTCGGCAAGATTTTGGCTATTCTCCAAGTTGGGAAGTCATAGCTGAAATTTGCAGAGATGAAATCATGGAGGGTAAAGACATCGTTAGAGATGATAAGTCTATTTTGGTTGATTACCCTGATGAGTTTATCAGAAAAATGCGATTAACTGGGCTTATTTCTTTGCGTGGTGGTGGACGATTTATTGATATAAACAAAAACGAGCAAGAAAAAGTTGATTATGTTTTAGGAAATTATTCTGAATACAAAAAATACGACACGGAAGAAAGTTATTTTGAGTACATCTCAATAGTTGATAAAAATCTTATTTCATTTGTACCAAAAGCAGTTTCTGTTTCGGAACAAGATAAATTCTTAACAAAGTGGGTGGGTGTTTATGCTTGGGATAAAATAAAAATAGAAATGTTGAATTTATCAAATAAACGATTAAGTAAAGATGAGACTTTAAAATATCTCTCTAATCCAACACGACTTGAGTTTTTGACTGCATTAGCAGTCAAATCAAAATTTCCAGATGTGAAAGTAATCCCAAACTATCCTATTGATGATGAGGGTATTCCTACATCAACAGCGGGAGGTGTTGGCAATACTGGTGATATTGAGTGTTTTGAGGATGTAAACGGAATTTTGATTGAAGTAACAATGTCCGAGGGGCGGACACAAACGATGATGGAAGTATGGCCTATTAGCAGGCATTTGGAAGAATTTGGAAAGAAAGCAAAAAATTCAATGTGCTATTTTGTTGCACCAAGTATTTTTAGTGATTCTGTAAAGCAAATTGACTATGTGAGGCAAACGGATAATCTTTTCATCTCTCCAAAAACAATTGAAGAATTTTTAGGGCATTTGGAAAGCAATGAAGCCTTATATAGTATTGTATAATTTTTACTTAAAATATGTTTATTAAAAAAATCACAATCAAAAATTTTAGACTTTTCAAAAGTGAAGAATCTTTTGAGATTGATGGTCTAAATATCCCAGATAATAATGAGTAGGAAAAAATAGGGAAAAAATAGGGGGAAAAAATAGGGACAGACACCTATTAAATTTCTCGACGACAAAGAAAAAAGGGACAGTCCACCCGCTCACTGCGTTCGCTTGGGACTTTCCCCATTTTCTTGGGGACTTGCCCGACATAGCTTCTGGAATGAAACACCCAATTCCTAGCGAAGGCGGAATGGTGGACCCGGTCACTACCAATTCGAACCATTGCTGAAATCCATGCCCATATCAAAATACTACCTGTAGAGTGTCCTCATATATACCAGAAGTTAGCCCAAAAAGCCACAGAATTACATCTATTAGGCATGTCGGATACCGATATAGGCAAAATCCTTAAGCGTAGACCCCAAAACCGCCAAAAAGGCGTACTTATTCAATAGGAGAGAGAAAAAGAGGGACTGTCCCAAGCGAGCATAGCAAGCGCGTGGACTGTCCCATTTTTCTTAGAAAGGAGTCAACATTATGTGGCCATTTAGCATTTACAGGTTGTTATATTCAAAACCCGGATATGTCTGGGTTCAGATCCGTATCTTGCATGAAACTGAAAAAGCTGTTTTAGTTGAAAATGTGGAGAAAATCTGGATGCCAAAATCTCAAATCCGCAAGATAAGACTGAGGGATAATGTTTGTGAGGTTTATGTTAGGGAGGGGGTTTTTGGGTGATTGGGTGTTGTGTCTCTAAAGCTTTTCTGTCTCTTTTTGTTTGTCAATATTTACTGCACTCTGCCCATCTTTTTGTGGAAAAATAAGACCTTGAGTATATTCCTCATATGTTTTCTTTAGATATGCAAGGGCATCCTCACGGTCTATGTTGTAATTTAGCTTTTCTTTAATAAATTCCAGTCTGTGTTTATTCTCTTGTAATAGCTGTGACCATGTCTTAACCCATATTGTTAGGTCAATATTTTTTGTAGTTTTAAAAATGATACCATCCTCATACTTCTCCTGACTTAGCTCTATTTCAGCATAATTATCAATGTCATTTGATATTACCCAAAAATGCCAACGTGTCTTTAGGCCTTGAAACCGCTCGTCCCCAGCCGCTGCAAAAGCGTAACTCTTAATTTGTTCTATTTCTTTTTGCCCTATTTTAATACGCGGAGCTTTCAGCTCAACTACAAGATGTTCGAGTTCATTAGAATGGTTTCTTGGAATGGATCGAGACAACATAAGATCAACAATACCAATGCTTTCATCAAGCCGTTTAACTGGGGCATCAACAAGTAAATTATTTCCTGATAAATTGATATGCTTGCGAAGGACTTCGGTAAGAGACTTATCATCAACGGACAAGGAGAACGCATGTCCAAAAACCCATGTATTATCAGCTAATATGCGATGTAATTGGGTTCTTTCTTTAAAATGCTTCTTAACGTCTTTATCAAATAACATGTGTTCAAGTCCGGAGAGAAACTTAAGTCGATCGGTAACAAGTTTAGATGCACTTATTATCCCGGATAGAGATGTATCCTTAAGTAATTCAGCTAGTTGTTCTTGTTTTTTCTTAGGAAGTTGTAAAACTTCGCCTATTATTATCTGTAGTTCCTCTGGACTTTTTTCTACGGCTTGCCGAAGCATTCGTAATTGAAATGCTTTCGTTTTCTTCTCAGTCTGCTCAAAATCCGGGAGGCTTTGATTAATGTTGATAGCGATGATATCGAATACTTGTCTTTCAGCTACCTCAACAGGTGTTGCTGGTTCAGTTACATAAGGATATACTTTTTCTTCTTTCCACTTTTCCAGCTGATCTCGAGCGCTTTCAAGGGTTCTTTTTATGAAATAATCTTTGATTTTCTTAACAGCTTGTTCACATGCTTGGTTTAGATTTTTATTTAACTCCCCTAATGTTAACAAACCGTGGGAATGAAGGTGCTGGATATACGTTGATTTTATATAACCGCTAAATCCAAATTCGCCAATGCCTCGGATCTGTTTACTATAAACCTCTAAAGGAAATCCATGTGCATTACAGAACCAGAGCTCTCGTTCTTTAATTTCACACCATTCAACGACTTCGAGTTCTACTTGGTGTAAAGAGCCATCTTCCTTGATAGTATCTAAGGAAAAACTATTCTTGTGGAGGATGACCTCATCTGGGTTGATTGGTGTTCCATCAATACTTAGTTTGACGGATGGATAATTGCTCAAGTATAAGGCAAATATTGGGGTTAGTTTTTCAATAGCTTTTTCTTTGTTCAACACATGAAATTTCTTATTTAACTCAGTAATATGTACCTCAACGCCGGTTTGTTTATTAATGATTCCTTCCTCAGCGCTTAAACTAAATTCATCTAGTGAATCGGAACACTCTTCAATTGTATATCTCAAAAATTGGCTATCTTTTTTATAGATGATATTCCAATCTACTATCCTACCTAAAATGAATGCCTTAAACCGTCCTTCACCATCTTTCCCATGCAGGAAGCGCCCCTTTTTTGTTTTCTGTTGTTGGGCTTTCCATGAACCTCCAAGAGAAACAAATAGATTTTCGGCTTCATCATAAGCAATGCCGGTACCGTTATCTCGAATAAGTATTTCATCCACACCTAATGGTCCTTCATGAAAACAAACCTCAATGTTGTTGGCATCTGCATCTAGCGCATTCCAAATCAACTCGGCCAATGCAAACTCCGGACTACCTGATGCGATTTTTGAAAGGTGGTCTTTCTTAACTTCTATTTTATACTTCTTGGCAATTTGCATTTAAGTCACCTTTTAATTCGTTTACATATTAATTCAGGTTAACATATTTCCAATTAGCTTAGCATACAATTTTTAAGACCGGGAAGGTATTGTAATTTTCACAGAGTGGGGATGGTTAGAGAAGGGAGCCTGGCCCCATTGCCTTTTTAGAAAAATAGTTGCTCTCCATTCTTTCCTACCACCTCTATCCACCACCGATTAAAAATTGCTTCTCTTTTTTTGATGTGACAGCACGAAAGAAAATTCCCCCCTGCTCTTTTAGTGTTTTCTTGGAAAACTTAATGTCTATTCCCAGGTCTTTTCCCTGTTTATTTCTCAGTTTAAACTCAACAGTGCTACTTTTGCCCAGCTTGCAGCTTGCTCCAAAGACAATTCTCTGAAGGATTCCTTTTTCATGCGGCATTTCAAACAGGACACCTAATCTTTTATTTACCTTCCATTCCCTCTGTATTTGGGAAGCTTTGATTTTCTTCCTGTTTTTGTGAATATAATCCTGTTATGCGGGTCAATTTCATATTTTATTTTTTCGGTCTTTCTCATTCTTGCTTGTGTCTCCGAAACAATGCGAATTTTGCATATTATGAAACAATTGTGCCGGCAGGTCAAAAGGAATGTTGGGGGTGTGGGGTTGGTGAAATTTAGTAAAAGAGATGTCTGTTGTTATGTTTCCTTAAAATGTTAAGATTTTAGAAGATGGAGAAGAGCTGGATTTATGTTAAGATGTTTTTATAAAATGAGTTATGTGAAAAAGGGGATAGTTCTAATTAATACTACAAAATAATTGCCGGAAATTTGAGAAGGAAAAATAAGGTGCCCGAACAAAAAAATAATTAAGTGTTCTGTCCCCGGGATTTTCCCGGGATTTTTTCTTGTGTCCCCGGGATTTTCTTGATATCCAATATAATAATTTACTTAACCCCGATACGGAGTAAGTGCTTCCACAAAAATTGAGTATAAAGAGAAAAGGGGTTTGACCCCATTTACCCTAATGAGACTTTACTATGAGAATATGTGCTATTTCACCGCTGGAATCTTCGACCTCAAAGGAAATTCTTCATTTCTTAGGTAACTGTGATCACGACCTCGTTGTCTTGCCTGGAAATGCCAAGAACCATCCAAGCTACATACGTGTTTCAAAAGTGTTGAAGTCTGGGGTATTGGCATTTGTAGAGACGGGTTCGGGAAAAGGCAGGTTAGTTCCATGGTTGGTATCACCGATGCAGAAGATCAAGATGCCGAACCAGATATTTGCCACTAAACCAACAGCAAGGAATCTGGACCGGTTGCAAGATATTTGGCCAGAGCGGACACACAGAATCTGTAATCGAATGATTTCATTCGCTATCTGCGGTGAGATAGATGGCTTTGCAAAAAATGGGTTAGTTAAAGCCGGTCGGGATCTTCCATATGATATACTCGTAAACCCCACTCACACCATGAGAGGCAGGTGGAATCACCTAGGTCCCAAGCTGGAAAATCTTTCAGCTGGTACTGCTGTAGTGCATGTGGCAAACAATAACTATAATCACCATGAAGTAACCACCAACGTTAGAATTTACGTAAGTGGAGTTGTAATGAATCGGAAGAATTCAGGTGGTATTGCTTGGTCAGAGTGCGAAATATAACAAGGCAATCGAAGGTGATCGTGAAAAGCTGCGCTCGCTTTGCTCACGGTCTTTTACGATATCTCATTGCCACATTAGGCAACTGATGGGGAGGGTTTAATATGAGTCTATGGAGTAGCATACCAAGGGATCGCTTGAATTCTGCAAGGCAGATTTCTGAATCTGAACGTAAAAGAGTAATAGGCGAAATCTCAAACACATCTCCAATGGAACCCTGGCCATTTGGCATGCCGACATCGGTGAACCCATTTGTGCTGACAATAGGACCGTCACCAGGAAACTCGCCGAATCGAACAGATACAGTATTGAACAAACTTGCATATTCTGCGCCAACCTGCGGCATCCCTCACGAAAAAATCTACTACGAAGACACAAAGAGATTCTGGAACAAAGCAAGACACCTATACCAATCAATTATTCGAAAACACAGTGGTGATCTAAGCATTGAAGAATGTATGTCAATATCAGGCAATCTCAATTTTGGAGTTGGATTATTTGGTGTAGCAACAGTCAGAGTGATTGAGAAAAAGTACGCCGAATGGATACCCATGGTAACTGTCGATTATCTAAAGCCAAGATTCATTATTTTGTTAGGTTTGAATACAATTCTGAAAGACAGGGAGGTGAACAACTGGATTTCAAGCTCAGGTCATTGGAATATTAACTTTAATAAACCAGATGAAGAAATACAGTTTGAAGGATATGAAAAGAAGAGATTGGTGTACCGGGTCTGGAAATATCGTCATGGAAAAATCGTGATGTGGCCACAACACCCAAGCAGGTCACCATTTACCAACAATTCAATTTGGGAATACTCAGTCAGAGAAGCAACGGAAAAAATCGTAAAAGGGGTCTGACCCCTTTTACAAGATGAGACATGGGTTTCATTGAATTGATAGCAACATACATTGGGCCGTTGCAAAATGGAGCTTGCTCCGGTCATTTGATTTTTCGTTAGATTTTTTATAATAGGGGAGGTTGACATGGCTGTTGATGACCTTGAAATTGAATACCACCTTACTTCTAGAGGATGGGTTGAGGGGACGCATAAGTTTTTTGGAAACGTAGATGGCGAAAAGATTGAATCTCCGCAAGATACTGTCGAAACGTGGGTAAAAAATATTTATCAAAGATCGGGATGGTCTGGGGAAGAAATATCTTGGAAATGTATCTGGGTTGATTCGAAAATGGATGAAAAAAAACGGAATGAACTACGAAATGAATTTCCAAAACCCAGTTAAGATTACTAAAAACTGAGATACAATCTATATAACGTGTTTAGTAGAAAAAAGTAACCCCTTTTTATATATTAAAAGCAAAAAAATTCATTTTTTACGCAAGTGCTTTCACCCCGACCTGACACAAAGCATAGGCGTGCAGGATGTTGAATAAACGCTTGTGGCAATAAAATATTGATGTTACGCTTAAGCAACGCGGGTGAAACAGAATCTTAGAATGATATACTACAGAGGAAATATCTTGTGAAAAAGCTCTTTATAATAACTTTGTTCGTATTTTCTGCTATTTTTGCTATTTGTGCCGCTGTTATTAATTTTTCCCCTTACAATAACTTTCTGAACAAAATTTGTGAAGAAACTGTTTTTAAGAATCTATCTATAGGTGTTTATCAACTGACTAATTTTGAGAAAGAACTCTCGTCTCCTGATGGTAGGCAAAGGGAAAAAACATTATCATCCATCAAAGGATTTAAAAACGCATTTGATGAGGTTTGCGATATTCTGAGAATAAATATACCGTCTTTAAAAGATATTGCAATTGAGAAAATCACGAACAGAAGAGAACAAACAATCTTTTTAATGGACGGGCAATATTTGGACATTTTAAATCTAATTTTTGTTTATGGTTCGAATGATAAATATTATTTGCAAACAAAAGAAAATGATTTTATGAGATGGGTTTCAGATTATCGTATTAGAAAATTACAACGTTGGGGAATATTTTTCTTAATGCTAAGTATTTTATGTGGTTGTATTGGTTCGATATTAGGTTTATTTTCAAAAAGAGAAAAAACCCAAAGCATATTCAAATTGGCAGTTTTAATTGCGTGTGCTTTTTTAGTTTTTACTTGTCTAATATTTTTAGTGAATAAATACACTTCTTCTATCTTAAGCAATAATATAAATAATTTGATGATTGGCCTTTTTGTCGCTTTATTTGTTGGGACAGGGCTAATTTACTGGCAGTTTTTTGAATCTATTGCCGGATATAGGCTTAAGAAAATTGAGGATGCTACAATAAAAATCATTGATAAGAAGATGTCGAAAAAAAAATATGTTGGAATGCTACGAAATAGATACAGATATTCATTAGGGGTAATAATAGATATTCTAACTAACACTTATGGATCAAAAAATCTTCCCAAACAAAAGGAAAAATATCCCTTTCTAATAGACAAAGATGAAAATAGAGATGGATGGGCTTTATTTGACAGATACATAAGACCTGTTATGGATGATATAAATGCTTATGCCTTTATTGGATGGTTTGCATGCCTTCCTAGAATGAAGAAACTGAAAAAACTAATCAAATTATGCGAACAGCTTGAAAATGTAACTGCTGAATTAGATTATATCCAATTACTTGAGAAATCTGAAAGTATAACAATACTTAAACTCGAGCCTACTGGAGGAGTTCTTGAAATAATAGAACACAAAGATAAAAGTATCAGTGATCAGATAAAAACATTAAAGGATGTATACAAAAATCTTGAACAAAGTTGGAGGAAGTGGTTAAAAGTAATGGGAAAATAGATGAGAATTGGATCATACCTTAAATATTAAGCATTGTGTGTTCAAGAATAAAAAACATGAGAGACAATTTCAAAAGAAACGAGGAAAAAAATGTCTAACCTTATGCCAAGAGATATTATTGAAGCAGTTACAAGTGTTCTGGAAGACATGCGTGTCGATTCCAGAGAACGTGGTCGATCCTATTTAACAGCCTATCAAATTCTAGAAAAACTGCCATCAGAAACAAGGAACCGACTTATTGAAGAGCGTGGCACTCCAGGTTTAGGTGCAGGCAATTATTATGCCGCTGCCAATGTTGTATCTGATGCTGCCGAGATGATCCGTGATATTGAAATAGCATTTCTTGAAACATCTTCTCTGAATATAACGTTGAATAGTGAAATTAAAATTACACCAGGTAACCCAAACATTGGGCTTTATCGGTTGCAAAATCATCATGGGTAGGAAAGAATGGGGATGTCCCCTTTTTCTTCCAGCATAAAACCATTGGCCATTGATGGCCTGTACGGCTCGCCAGCAATGAGAACCGCAGACTATTGAAGACAGGCAGAGGAGGAATAAAAATATATGAACTACGCATTTATTCATGTGGCAGACATTCACTATCGCAAAGACGCTCCCGAAGGTGCATCCAGTATCATGAAGGCATTTCTGGAAGACTTGGGTAAGCAGACAAAAGCCCTGCCTAATTACCGGAAAAAAATAAAAAAAATAAAAATAGTAAAAAAAATAGAAAAAATAAGAAAAAATAGTAAGAAAAAATAGGGACAGCGACTATT